>JBATFE010000260.1:0-6481 GCA_049664445.1 Gammaproteobacteria bacterium | reverse complement strand
GTGTAACAGGCCCGTAGTCTTCCACCCACGACTGCCACAACAGCAGGATGACAAACGACAGTGCGACGAACAAAAACAGGCGTTGATTATCCATGTCGGTGTGGGCACTCCTTTTCCGGTACCAGGTCAACACCACCCGGGTGCCAGGGATGACAACGCAGCAGGCGTGCGATACTCATGGCGCTGCCACGCAGTGCGCCATGGCGTTCCACGGCGGTAATCGCATAACTGGAACAGCTGGGATAAAAACGGCAGTGATTGCCGAGCCATGGGCTCAACAGAAATCGATAACCGCGTATTAGTTGGATGATGAGCCAGCGCATTTTTCGTCCAATTCTATCCAGAGCTTTTCCAGTGCCGCATGCAAGTTACTTTTGGACTGGGCGGCCACGCCGACCCGCCCCAGAACCACGATATCCAGCGCACCCAGGCGCGACTGCCAGTGACGATAGCTTTCCCGGATGACCCGCTTGATACGATTGCGGGCTACCGCCGTGCGTGCCACCTTGCGTGAAATGGCCAGACCCAGGCGAGGGTGTTGCAGCGGGTTGGGGGTGGCGAGTACTGTCATCCAGCGATTGCTCAGCCTGTAACGACAGTGCTTAAAGACTCGCTGGTAATCGTCCGGCCCGGTCAGGCGTACCCGCCTTGGGAAACGCGTCGAACCATTGCACAAAATACTGATTCAGACAGACAACCGCGCCCGGCCCTTCGCACGACGGGCATTGATTACACGACGGCCATTCTTGGTGCTCATGCGTGCACGAAAACCGTGAGTGCGCTTGCGCTTCAGGTTACTGGGTTGATAGGTTCTCTTCATGGCACGTCACTTTCAGCAGGTTATACACTCGGGTCACGCCAGGCTGGCGCGAAAGGGCGCAAAGGTTACAGTTCCGGAGGTCTTGATGTCAACATCAATACCACACAATCGTCTGGCAACAGGGTGTGGATAACTTTTTTCGACAGGTATAGACTCCCCTCCTGCAGTCAAGGTTAAACAAAAAATAGAAGGGGAGAAACGCGGTGGAAGGTTCACTCTGGCAACAGTGTCTGGTTCGTCTTGAAAACGAACTGCCAGAGCAACAGTTCAACACCTGGATACGTCCGCTGCACGCCATAGAAAACGGCGACAACCTGCGGCTGCTGGCACCCAACCAGTTTGTTCTCGAGTGGGTCCGCAAGCACCATTTCGAGACCATCTCGCAAACACTGAATGACCTGGGTCCCCATGCGGCTACCCGGGTGCAGCTCGATATTGGCAGTAGCAAGAACCCTGCATCGACGACAGCCGGCAGCAGCCAGCAGGTGCCGGTCACCACGGCCTTTTCAGCACCGCAACAGCCGCTCACGCATAAAAGCAATATCAACCCGGAATTTACCTTTGAAACCTTTGTCGCCGGCAAATCCAACCAGCTGGCGCGTGCCGCTTCCATGCAGGTGGGTGAGAATCCCGGCGGTGCCTATAACCCGTTGTTCATCTATGGCGGCGTCGGCCTCGGTAAAACGCATCTCATGCACGCCATCGGCAACATGATTCTCGACAACAAACCCGGCGCACGGGTGGTCTACCTGCATTCCGAACGCTTCGTTGCCGACATGGTCCGGGCTCTGCAACACAATGCCATCAACGCCTTCAAGAACTTTTACCGCACGGCAGATGCACTGCTCATCGACGACATCCAGTTCTTTGCCAAAAAAGAGCGCTCCCAGGAAGAATTCTTTCATACATTCAATGCCTTGCTGGAAGGCCAGCAGCAGGTCATTCTGACCTGCGACCGCTATCCCAAGGAGGTCGAGGGCCTCGAGGACCGGCTCAAATCCCGTTTCGGCTGGGGTCTGACCGCCGCGATTGAGCCGGCCGAACTGGAAACACGCGTCGCCATTCTGATGAGCAAGGCCAGCCAGAGTGACGTCGAATTACCCAGCGACGTTGCCTTTTTTATTGCCCAGCACATTCAGTCCAACATTCGTGAACTGGAAGGTGCCCTGCGTCGTGTCATGGCCAGTGCACGCTTTACCGGGCAGGTCATCAGTCTTGATCTGGCCAAAGAGGCACTGCGTGATTTGCTGGTATTACAGGACAAGCTGGTCACCATCAGTAATATTCAAAAAGTCGTTGCCGAATACTTCAAGATACGTGTGGCGGACTTGCTGTCACCACGTCGCAGTCGCTCCATTACCCGGCCACGACAGATTGCCATGGCGCTGGCAAAGGAACTGACGACCCACAGCCTGCCGGAGATCGGTGATGCCTTCGGCGGCCGCGATCACACCACGGTGCTGCATGCAACGCGCAAGGTGGTTGAGCTGCGCGACAGTGACATACGCATTAACGAGGATTACAACAACCTGTTGAGAACCCTGACAACATAGCGTGGATATCCTGTGGATAATTATTGGGGGTAAACTTATCCCCACTTATCCACAGCTTGCCAACAAACCATCAGACCACAGGGCATGAACTTATCATTGATACAATGAATTGAATTGTAAGCTGTTTATTAGGTTATACACAGAAATGGTGGGGCTTAATAAACACAATAACTAAAGTAATTAACTTAAATATATTATTTATTAATCATGAAATTCAGCATACAGAGAGAAGCGTTATTAAAACCTCTTCAACATGTCATCGGCGTTGTGGAACGTCGCCAGACATTACCTGTATTGGGCAATGTACTCGTCAATGCCAGCAAGAAAAATGTTTGCCTGACGGCGACAGACCTGGAGGTTGAACTGCAGGCACAGGTGGCTGTAGCCGTCACCGAGGTCGGTGATATCACCTTGCCCGCACGCAAGTTGCTTGATATTTGCCGAACCCTGCCGGATGAAGCACAACTGGATATTTCAGTGAAGAAAGACCGTGCCGTGGTGACGTCCGCAAAGAGCCGTTTCACCCTGTCTACCTTGCCGGCCACGGAATTTCCTGTCATCGACAAAATCAAGAGTGCGCGAAAATTCTCACTACCCGAAAAGCAGTTACGCAGCCTCATTGAAAGCACCGGCTTTGCGATGGCACAACAGGATGTGCGTTACTACCTGAACGGACTGATGCTTGAACCCGGTAACGGTCTGTTGCGTGCGGTCGCGACTGACGGTCACCGGCTTGCCCTCTGTGACCTCGTCGTGGATACCGGTGAAGGGGAGAGCCAGCAGGTCATCGTGCCACGCAAGGGGGTGCAGGAATTACAGCGCTTGCTGGAACACAATGATGCCGAGCTGGTGATCGAAATTGGTAGCAACCATATTCGCGTGACCAGCAGTGAATTGCGTTTTACTTCGAAACTTATCGATGGACGCTTTCCTGATTATTCACGGGTCATCCCCAAGACGCTCGACAAACGCCTCTCGATCAAGCGCGATTCATTGCGCCAGGCATTGACGCGCACGTCCATTCTTTCGAATGAGAAATACCGTGGAATCCGCCTTGAAATATCAAAAAATAACATTAAAATTCAAGCACATAACCCAGATCAAGAAGAAGCTGTCGAAGAAATCGATGCCACCTATGACAACGATACCATTGTCATCGGCTTCAACGTGACCTACCTGCTGGAGGTACTCAACGTCATCGACACGGAGGAGGTGGAAGTCTTTTTAGGGGATGCCAATAGCAGCGCTCTGGTCAGACGGCCGGGCAGTGACGACTGTCGTTACGTGGTCATGCCCATGCGATTGTAGTGCGTTGTACTGACATTCAACGACTGCTCAATCACCCCCGTACAAGCACAACAGCAGCCACACCTATTGCGCCACAACAGCGGCCAGCCTCCTCGGGGTTGGTGCACACGATGAGTTAGTTACCCATGGCTCTACAGTCGCTGGAAATTTGTGATTTTAGAAATATCCGGCATGCATCCCTGACGTTCTCACCCGGACTGAACCTGGTCAGCGGCGAAAACGCCGCCGGAAAAACCAGCCTGCTGGAAGCGATCTATCACCTGGGGCGGGTGCGTTCCTTCCGGACGCATCACGTCAACCAGCCCATTCGCGATGGCCAGGCCGCGTTTCGCCTGGTGGGTCGTTTGCTGCGCGAGGAGGGCCGGCTGGTGCCCATCGGCATCGAACGGCAGACGGCTGGCCTGCAGGTGCACCTCGATGGTTGTGTGGTGCGGCGCCTTTCGGATTTGGCGGGCAGTTTCCCGGTGCAGGTGTTGAGTGGCGATACCGCGACCATTCTCAGTGGCGGTCCCCGTTACCGGCGACAAACGCTTGACTGGGCATTGTTCCACGTGGAACAGGCCTACCGCGAAGTTTGGCAACGTTACACGCGTGCGCTGCGCCAGCGTAATGCCGCGCTGCGTGCCGGGAGTGCAGCGAACCTGGTTTCTATGTGGGATACAGAGCTGCTGGACGCGGCAGGGCAGATCCACCGTTTCCGCCAATTGTATTTTGAAAACCTCGAACCCCACCTGGAGGTCGAGGTGGGGCGCTTGTTACCGTCTCTGGAGATCCATTTGAGTTATCAGGCGGGGTGGCCGGAAGAGTCGACCCTGGCCGAGCGACTGGCAAGGGCGCTCGAAAAGGACCGTGCCCTGGGTAGTACCCGATACGGACCGCATCGCGCCGATTTTACATTGACGGTGAATGGCCGGCCGCTGCAATTCCATTGTTCGCGGGGGCAGCAAAAGGCGGCCATGGTCGGTTTCATGCTGGCACAGGTGAAATGTCAGCAGGATCGATCGGCGCCCATGGGTGCCTTTTTGCTGGATGACCTCGGCAGTGAGCTTGATGCGACGCATCAGTCGCGGGTGCTGGACGCCCTCAGGGAACTCAACATGCAGGTCTTTGTAACAGCCATCGAGCCGGGACGTACTGTACTGCCGGACTGGCCGCAGATGAGAAGGTTTCACGTGGAACGTGGCGAGATTCAGGAAGTGGTATAATCCCCGGCTTTATGCAGCATGGCTGTAAAAACCCGACAAGCAGGCATCCAGGACATCCAAATGGCAGAAAATAATTCCTATACCTCATCGAATATCAAGGTTCTGAAAGGGCTTGATGCCGTGCGCAAGCGTCCCGGTATGTATATCGGTGACACCGATGATGGCACCGGACTGCATCACATGGTGTTTGAGGTGGTCGATAATTCCATTGATGAGGCACTGGCGGGTCATTGCAGTGAAATTAACGTCATCCTGCATGCCGATAACTCGGTCACGGTTAACGATGACGGGCGCGGTATTCCCGTGGATATGCACCCGGAAGAGGGAGTCTCGGCAGCCGAGGTCATCATGACGGTGCTCCATGCCGGTGGCAAGTTTGATGACAATTCCTACAAGGTTTCCGGTGGTCTCCACGGCGTCGGCGTTTCCGTGGTAAACGCACTGTCCGAGACCTTGTCGATCACCATCAAGCGTGATGGCAAGATCCATACGCAGCAATACAATCTGGGCGTACCGGCGGCTCCGCTGGCAGTGGTCGGCGATACGGAGCGGACCGGTACCGAGATACACTTCAAGCCCAGCACTGAAATCTTCACCCAGACCGAATATCACTACGATATCCTTGCGAAACGGCTTCGAGAGCTGTCATTCCTGAATTCCGGAGTTCGCATTTGCCTGAAGGATGTACGCACGGATAAAGAGGATGTCTTTGAGTACCAGGGGGGTATACAGGCGTTTGTGGCGCACCTGAATCGCAAGAAGACGCCCTTGCACCCGACGGTGTTCTATTTATCTGCTGAACGGGATGATGTGGGCGTCGAGCTGGCCATGCAGTGGAACGACTCCTACCAGGAAAATATCTTTTGCTTTACCAATAATATTCCGCAACGTGATGGCGGTACCCACCTGGCCGGTTTTCGCGGTGCGCTGACGCGTACCCTCAACCAGTACATGGAAAAGGAAGGCCTGATGCGCAAGGCCAAGGTAACGGCCAGTGGCGATGACGCCCGCGAGGGTCTGACGGCGGTGCTGTCGGTCAAGGTGCCCGATCCCAAGTTCTCATCCCAGACCAAGGACAAGCTGGTCTCGTCGGAGATCAAGGGCATTGTTGAATCAACCGTGAGTGAGAAGTTCCAGGCCTATTTGCTGGAAAACCCCCCCGAGGCAAAGGCGATCACCTCAAAGATCATCGATGCCGCGCGCGCCCGGGAAGCGGCCCGCAAGGCACGGGAAATGACACGCCGCAAAGGGGCGCTCGATATCGCCGGTCTGCCGGGTAAACTGGCAGACTGCCAGGAACGGGATCCGGCCTTGTCTGAATTGTTCCTGGTGGAGGGTGACTCAGCCGGCGGTTCAGCCAAGCAGGGACGTGACCGTCGCACGCAGGCGATCCTGCCACTGAAGGGAAAGATCCTGAATGTCGAGAAGGCGCGCTTCGACAAGATGCTGTCATCGGCCGAGGTCGGTACCCTGATCACGGCACTGGGTTGCGGTATTGGTCGGGACGAATTCAATGTCGACAAGCTGCGCTATCATCGCATCATTATCATGACGGACGCCGATGTCGACGGCTCTCACATCCGTACCCTGTTGCT
>JBATFE010000259.1:0-1525 GCA_049664445.1 Gammaproteobacteria bacterium | reverse complement strand
AGGTAGGCAACCGGCAGGTGCCAGGCATGTTCCAGGCGCTGTAGCGGTGCCTGCACCTGCAGGGCGCCACTCTCGAGGGAATGCACGATGCCACGCAGCTTGTCGTTCGTCATGATGCTTTGACCGGGTACATGGCTGGCATCAAATTTTGCAATCGATTCCTTGACCTGTTCACTGAAACGCGCCGGATTGTATTTCGGGCGTGCCGGTACCGAGAAGGCGCCGAGGATGCCTGCCAGAGTGGCATGGACCCCGGACTGCAGCATGGCATACCAGAGGAACACAGCAATGATGACATACGGCGCTATCCTGCGAATGCCGGAAATATTCAGGACCATCAACAGGCCAAAGAAAATACCCGAGGTCATCAACCAGCCCATGGACAGTTTTTCGGTATAGAAGACGGCGATCACCATGACGGCACCCAGGTCATCGACGATGGCGAGCGCGACCAGGAACGTGATCAGCGCCCTCGGTACGCGGCTTGCCAGCAGCACAATGGCGCCGAGGGCAAAGGCAATGTCCGTGGCCATCGGGATACCCCAGCCACGCGCGGCATCACCTTCAGGGTTGATGGCGAAATAAATCAGTGCGGGAACCATCATACCGCCGATGGCGGCGACGATGGGCAGTGCGGCCATGCGCGGGTTCGCCAGTTCACCCACCAGGATTTCACGTTTCAGCTCCAGGCCAACGACGAAAAAAAACAGCGCCATCAGGCCATCATTGACCCAGTGGTGCAGACTGTGTTGCAGTGACCAGCTGCCGATATGGAGCCCGATCTGAAGGTGCTGCGCCTGCTGATAGAGATACGCCAGGGGGCCGTTGGCAAGCAGCAAGGCAATAATAGCGGTGGCCATTAACAGCAGGCCACCGGTAGTCTGGCGATGAATGAATTCCTCGAAGGGCGTTAATACCTTGCCGAAGGCCTTTTCCCAGGGCGCGTGGTAGACACCTTTTTCGTCCCCTGACGATGGTTTTGCTGCGTTGCTCATGGCTATATTCCTCTTGCGTCAGGACTCCAGGCGTTTCCATTTGTTAGCGTCGCGCGCGAGTTCATGCGTGGCCCACCGGGCGAACTCGGTGCGTGTGACAGCGCCGGATGTTCTCGGCCCGGCACCGGCGACCACCTTGTAGACGACCCTGTCCTTGTCCGGATCCGGGTTCTGTGATTCATCAACAATCTGGCGAACCGACCAGTCATCACCGTGTGCAACACGGCTGTAATAATGTCCCAGCACGATCTGCCCGGGGAGCAGGTGCCGCTGGTCCGCTTCACCGGTGGCCAGTTGGTAGATTCGCAGCAGGTCATTCTCTGAGACATCGATAAAGGAATCAATCTGGCTGAGCGCCGCGACCAGGTCGGCATGTTCGATGTGGCGCTCTGATACGCGGGTTGGTTCGGCAACGGGTTGCCTGTTCTTGCCAGCCAGCCAGGCGGGATAGCGTCGCCAGGGAAACACGAAATTGAAAGCGACGGCAACGGCCAGCATGACCAGTGTGTTCAGCATTACCGGCGTGAGCA
>JBATFE010000258.1:0-2364 GCA_049664445.1 Gammaproteobacteria bacterium | reverse complement strand
TTGCCAGGGAACTCATCCACAACTGGATGTCGAGTTTGCTGACTGGAAGTTTCACCTTGAGCTGCAGGATGAACACTATCCGTCGCGCGATGAATTGTAGAATTTCACACGTGATGCAGGCATTTTTCCGCGTCAGCACCCTGAACTATATTTTTTCAGTTATACCACAAGAGCTGATCGGACTACTCTTGATGGCGGCATGCATGACCTGTTGTGACACCGACATAACAAGAGCGGCTGCCGAAAATATGACAAAATACTCGCATGATAGGCATTAAACCCTTTAAAATAAGTGATGATAAAGATACTATCGTACAAGGTAAAAAGTGTTCTTCTGATTGGGTAAATGCACCAAACTGAGGATAAAGGGAGTACTCTGGGAAAACTTTATCATGTACGAGTCCTTTTACTGTCTGCAGACCAATCCGTTCAGGCTAACGCCCGATAGCAAATTCTGTTTCAGCCATTCCGGCTACAAGCGGGCACGTGAATACCTTGAATACGCGCTCAAGTTGGGGGATGGCTTTGCCATGCTCACCGGTCGTCCCGGTACCGGTAAAACAACATTAGTTGAATCCTTCCTGGCTACACTGGATATGAGTGCAATGAAGGCCGCGCGGATTGCCGCATCCAACTTTGAGCCAGAAGAACTGTTGCAGGCAGTGGCCTATGCCTACGATATTGAGATAGAAGGTCATAACAAGGCCGCGTTGCGCCACCATATTCAGCGCTTTTTTGAGGAGCAAGTGCACGCCGGCTGGCGGATTCTGCTGATCATCGATGAGGCCCAGGATTTGCCACGTTCGGCATTGCAGGAATTACGGTTGCTGGCGGACTTGCAGGCAGGGCCCCGTCAACTGTTGCAACTATTCCTCGTCGGTCAGGAACGGTTGCGTGAACTGATCTCTGCGCCAAAGATGGATCATTTCCAGCAACGGGTGATTGCGAATTACCATCTTGTGCCACTCGATCTGAAGGAGTCCCGGGACTATGTGGAATACCGGCTTCGACAAGCAGGATGGCAGGGAGATCCTGAGTTGAGCGGTGCTGCTGTTCTGGATATTTATCGCTACAGCAGTGGCGTGCCGCGGCATATCAACAAGCTCTGCAACCGTTTGCTGCTTCTGGGTTATGGCAAGGGTATCCACAAGCTGGATAGCAAGGATGTGCAGGCAATTACAGACGAGATGGATGCAGAGCAATTGCGGCCTGTTGAAAGTAAACAGCTTGTCAATGAAACTGCGGCGGAGACTCTGGATGCCCGGGTATTACACCCAAGCACGTTGTTGCTGAAGGATCTGGCAATCAGGGTAGAACAGCCGACGGCGATATCCTCGTTCATGTCCACTGCAAAGGCAGAACCGGATGAAACCCGACACCCGGATCGGTCGGCAGATCAGAGTAATGCTGGATCACACGGACCCACACAGCCAGACCCTGTGTTTCGGCAACCTTTACGTAACAGGGGCAACTGGCTGGCTGGCATGACCACAAGTAAGCAGCGACTACAGTCCACTCTGGCTATATTGCCCGTCGCGATCCTGTCCATTGCAGCGGTAACGGGTATGTTTGAAAATCAGGTCGGCAGTATCAAGGCCATGCTGTCAGACAATACTAAATTATCCCGACCCTCTGCTACAAACACCGAAGGACTGCAAACGAGTGCTTCGGTCATTCAGGGTGATGCAGTGTATGCAGCATCCGAGCGGGAAATGGCATCTGCAGCGGTTTTGACTGATGCAGCACAGACAGTAGTTGATTCGGACAATGCACCCCTGCAACGCATACTGGAAGATGAGTTACCTGCTACTGCTGCCGGCCATTCACACGACTATTCACTGGTGACTGCGGTACCTGCCGGGCTGCCTGGTACTCCATTGGCTGATATTGGGCAATTGCGTGATGCTGACGGACAATATCCTGTCGATGCGCTAATGTCAGATGTTGAGACAACAAGCGGACCAGAAGCTGTCCTCGCCAGTCTTGGTCTGTTTGAGCCAGCCGAAAAAGAGCAGATTGCACCAACGACCCCCATCGTTCCGGACAATAAGGTGCTGACTGATACTTTGCGGGATGCCGAAGTCGAACACTTGCTTGTGCAGGGTCAGCGGGCCCTGCAAGACTACAGGTTGCTGACCCCGGCACAAGACAGCGCCTACCACTATTTCCAGGGCGCCCTTATGCTGGCACCAGATAATGCGGAAGCAGTTGCCGGAATCGAACAAGTCGCAGTGCGCTATGTTTTTCTGACAAACAGGGCGCTTGAACAGCAGGATTGGGTAAAGGCCCGGAGCTACATTGACAGAGGGCTGAGTATCCAGCCCGGTAACCGTGAATTGTTGGCCTTGCAGAACAGCATATACG
>JBATFE010000257.1:0-3343 GCA_049664445.1 Gammaproteobacteria bacterium | reverse complement strand
TCACCCATGCAAATCACCATCGGGTCATTGGCCATCTCTTCATCATGGGCGCGCCTGATCGCTTCCCAGTACATGATCTCGGCCATTACTGCACCCCGCCCCTGACCCAGGGGTCATTCTCGGCAAGCACGTATTTCTCCACGTCCTCTACCCTTGGTTCGGGTGATTCCGTCGCAAAGCGAATCACCTCATCCTCGATCTCGTCGAGGACGGCGGTATCCATATCCGTGTACTCGTCCAGTGTCAGTTCACCCGCATCGATGAGGCGGTCACGCAATATGATGACCGGGTCGCGGCCACTCCACATACGTTCTTCCTTCTTCGCCCGGTATGCATTGGAGTCCGACATCGAATGCCCGCGATAGCGGTAGGTCATGAGTTCAAGAAAGTACGGCCCCTTGCCGGAACGGACATGCTCGACGGCCTTCGTCGCCGCCTTGTGCACCAGATCAAAGTCCTGCCCGTCTTCCTGGGCCGACGGGATGTTGTAGGCAGCCACGCGCTGGTACTGGTCGAGCACGGCTGTGGAACGGTCGATGCGGGTACCGATGCCGTAGAGGTTGTTTTCACAGATGTACAACACCGGCAGATTCCACAATGCGGCCATGTTGAGTGACTCGTGAAAGGTGCCCTGGTTGTTGGCGGCATCACCGAGAAAACAGATACAGATCTCGTCACCGCCCTGCATCTGGATACCCTTGGCAATGCCGGCGGCCAGTGGAAACGGCCCGCCGACCAGTGCATAGCCACCCATGAAACGGTGCGCCACATCGAATATGTGCATGGAACCGCCGCGCCCCTTGCTGACACCGGTCTCTTTGGCAAACAGCTCGGCCATGATATGACGCGGGTCGGAACCGGACTTGATGGCATGTACATGGTCACGGTAA
The DNA here is from genome assembly GCA_049664445.1 of Gammaproteobacteria bacterium. GTDB lineage: Bacteria > Pseudomonadota > Gammaproteobacteria > UBA9214 > UBA9214 > UBA9214. The sequence goes on along the minus strand of JBATFE010000257.1, from coordinate 2,453 downwards.
CTGGTAATCACGTAATCATGGCCCGGTTGCGCGGCTTCCAGCACGCCGAAGGCACAGGCCTCTTCACCCGGGTAGAGGTGCAGGAAGCCGCCAATGTTACGTTCTACATAGGCCTCGTAGCAGCGTTCTTCAAAGCGGCGGGCGAACAGCATCTCGCGCAACACGCGTTTTTTATCAGTGTTTTTCATAGTTTAGAGAAGCAGCGGTATCAGAATTACAGCAAGCGCGATATGATCAGCGTTTTGCGTTAACAGGTCAAGGCAAAAAGCATGCAGATACCCTATGATCACAGTGAAAAAGTCAAGCTAAATCAACACACAACCCACCCCGGGAGCAAGCAGCTGGACGCCAGCCGCGTTGTACTGGTGATCGTCCCGGAACAGCCGGGCAAGGCCGTCTGGGAACAAATAGCCTGTGCTGACATCCTGAAATCACGCTACCAGCGGCACACGCGCCAGCACAAGGATGACAAGCGTCTGTGCACCGACCTGCCGAACAGGAACGGCACGCATGTGATCCTGCAAGCACTGGATGCGAATGCCAGTACCTTTGAGCTGTTGACCACGGCCCGTGAACTGGCGGCGATGATCCATGGCATTGACCCGCCGGCACTGCTGTTGCAACTGGCAGGCTTTGACCAGACAGCGGCGGCCCGCCTGCTGGAAACGTTGAGCGCCGCGCTGCTGGCCTCGACGTGCCCGATGCCGAGCTATAAATCTGACAAGCAGGCTGCGGCCGCACTCAGGCATATCGATGTTTATGGCCTGACAGAAAAGGTCGACCTTGCCCAGGTCAGCGCCGAGATTACCGGCAACCACCTGGCACGCTGGCTGGCGGCAATGCCGGCGAATGAACTCACGCCCGGCCGTTACCGGCAGTTTGTCAGCAAGCTGGCGACTGCCGAAGGCTGGAAAATCGACTTCCTCGATACGCGTGCACTGGCACGCAAAAAGGCGGGTGCCTTTCTGGCCGTTTGCCAGGGCAGCCCGACCCGTGATGCCGGTATCGTGCACCTCACTTACACCCCTGAAAAACGCCGTAGCGGAAAGGACGGCAGCCGCAAGCTGGCACTGGTCGGCAAGGGCATTTGCTTCGATACCGGGGGTGTCAATATCAAACCGGCGAAGTACATGAACGGCATGCACGAAGACATGCAGGGCAGCGCCGTCGCCCTGGGGACGCTGCTGGCATTGACACGGCTGCGGGTCGATTACCGCATTGACTGCTGGCTGGCACTCGCCGAAAACCACGTCGGCAACAAGGCCTACAAACCCAACGATGTAGTGATTGCCAGCAATGGCACCAGCATCGAGGTCAAACATACCGACGCCGAGGGCCGCATGGTCCTGGCCGACACCCTGGCACTCGCCAGCAAGGCCAAACCCTGGCTGCTGATCGACTATGCGACGCTCACCGGCGCCTGCATCTATTCACTGTCCTCGCGCTACAGCGGCGTATTCAGCAACCGGCAAACACTGAATGACACCCTGACAACGGCCGGGCGTGACAGCGGCGAGCGGGTGTGGCCCTTTCCACTGGACAAGGATTTTGACGAATCCCTGAAGTCGAGCGTTGCCGACACGCTGCAATGCACGCTGGAAGGCGAGGCCGACCACATACTGGCCGCGCGCTTTCTGCAGCGCTTTGTCAATGACACTGTCCACTGGGTGCATATTGACCTGTCCGCCAGCAACCACAAGGGTGGACTGGCCCACATCCCGACCGACACGACCGGCTTCGGGGTACGCTACACACTGAACCTTTTACAGCAACAGTCGGTGCTGGAACACACATGGAACTGACGCTGACACGACCGGATGACTGGCACCTGCATGTGCGTGATGGCGACGCACTGGCAGCGGTGCTGCCGCACACCGCCAGACAGTTCGGGCGCGCGATCATCATGCCGAACCTGCAACCGGCGGTCACCACGGCAGAACAGGCCCTCGCCTACCGCAAGCGCATCCTTTCGGCGATACCGCTTGATGCCGACTTCAGTCCGCTGATGACCCTGTACCTGACCGACAACACCACGCCGGACGACATCATCGAGGCGCATGCCAGCCAGCTGGTGAACGCGGTGAAACTCTATCCGGCCGGCGCCACCACGCATTCCGATGCAGGTGTCACCGCGATCAGCAACACCTATGCGGCGCTGGATGTCATGGAGCACCTGGGCATGCCGCTGCTGGTGCATGCAGAAGTGACCGATCCGGGTGTTGACGTCTTTGATCGCGAGCAGGCCTTCATCGACCGCACACTGGAGCCACTAACCGTGCGCTACCCGGCGCTCAAGGTGGTGCTTGAGCATGTCACCACACGCGAAGGCGTGGATTTTGTAGCCAATGCCGCCGACAGCGTTGCCGCCACCATTACCGCGCATCACCTGCTGTTGAACCGTAACGCCATGTTCAGGGCTGGCCTGCAGCCACACGCCTACTGCCTGCCGGTAC
>JBATFE010000256.1:0-2352 GCA_049664445.1 Gammaproteobacteria bacterium | reverse complement strand
CCGTGGACCCGGTTATAACTGATCTTCAGGGTGGCAATGCCGCTGCGTTCGCGCTCCTGCTGCTCCATGTCGACCAGTAGCTGATCGCTGTTCTCGCTGAGGTTGCGCAGTTCATCAAGCGTCGCGTCATAGCCTGCCGCCAGTACGCCGCCATCACGAATCAGCAGCGGTGGCTCGTCCCTGAGTGCGCGCAGCAGCAGGGCATGGACCCCGGGATGCTGCCCGATGCGTGCGGACAGGTCCTGCAACAGCGGGTCCGGCAGGTCAGACAGTTTTTGCTGCAGCGCAGGCAAGGTGCCGAGGCTGTCGCGCAAGCCGGTGAGGTCGCGCGGACGTGCCGATTTCAGCGCGATGCGTGTCAGGATGCGTTCGATATCGTTGATGCCCTTCAGCAGGGCATGCAGCTCATCATGCAGCTGTGCGTCAAGCAATGCGGCGATGCAGCTGTGCCGTTGCTGCAAGGCGTTATGGTCACGCAGCGGGCGATGCATCCAGCGGCGCAGCAGACGTCCACCCATCGCGGTCGCGGTATGGTCAAGCACGCCGACCAGGGTGTGTGCGCGGTGTCCGGAGGTCGCTTCTTCCAGTTCCAGGTTGCGGCGCGTGGCGGCATCCAGTACCAGGCTGTCGTCGCGATTTTCAACACACAGGCCGTTGAGGTGTGGTAGCGCTGTGCGCTGGGTATTTTTTACATACTGCAACAGGCCGCCAGCGGCACCGATGGCGGCCTCCAGTGTCTCGCAGCCGAAGCCGCCAAGGTCATGCGTCGCGAATTGTTCATTGAGTTGCCGCCTTGCCGTGTCGGTTGCAAACAGCCAGGGTGGCTGCTGGCGCAGGCCGCTGTGCCTGGCGGCCTCGGGAGGCAGGGTGACGGCTTCATTGACAACCAGTTCGGCCGGGTTGAGGCGCTGCAGTTCGCCGAGCAGTGCCTCGGTGCCCTGAAACTGCTGCACACTGAAACGTCCACCGGCAAGATCCAGTGCGGCGATCCCCCAGTCGTCACCCAGCCGGTGGATGGCCACCAGCAGGTTGTCCTGCCGGTCATGCAGCAGCGATTCTTCTGTCAGTGTGCCCGGGGTGACTATCCTGACCACCTTGCGTTCAACGGGCCCCTTGCTGGCTGCAACATCACCGACCTGCTCGCAGATCGCGACCGACTCACCCTGGCGCACCAGCCGGCCAAGGTACTGGTCAACGGCATGCACCGGAATACCGGCCATGGGGATAGTCTCGCCCGCGGATTTGCCGCGCGAGGTCAGGGTAATATTGAGCAGCCTGGCGGCACGCTGTGCGTCACCAAAAAACAGCTCGTAAAAGTCACCCATGCGATAGAACAGCAGCGTATCCGGGTGCTCGGATTTGATGCCCAGGTATTGCTGCATCATCGGGGTATGGGCAGGCGCGGCGGTCGACATGGCGGGGGAGTTTACCTGAAAAGATTATTCCCTCTCCATTCTGCAGGAAGTAGGATGGGCAGAGGAGCGAAGCGACGTGCCCGTCAAGGACAACCCCTGGAACTTGTATTGACCCTATGAAGGTAGTTTTTCTCTATGCCCGACTTAAGAAAATTATCACAACAGCTCGCTAACACCCTGCTGCAGCAACAGAAGCAGTTGGCCGTGGCTGAATCCTGCACCGGTGGCTGGCTGGCCAAATGCCTGACGGATATTGCCGGGAGTTCGCGCTGGTTCGAACGCGGTTTCGTGACTTACAGCAACGCGGCCAAGCAGCAGATGCTGGACGTCCTGCCAGCGACACTGCAGCGTGAAGGTGCGGTCAGTGAGGCCGTGGTGCGTGAGATGGCGGCTGGGGCTCTGCAGCACAGTGCCGCGGACATTGCCATCGCAATCAGCGGTATTGCCGGCCCCGGCGGCGGCGTCCCCGGCAAGCCGGTGGGGACGGTCTGCTTTTGTCTGGCAACAAAAGAAACGGAATATCAGCCAGATACACAACACTTTGAAGGAGATCGTGAGGCGGTGCGCCGGCAATCGGTTGCGTATGCGCTGTCACGTCTGCTGCATGTCCTCGGACACGACTGAGCTCAGGCAACGCCTGTTCTTTGCGCTGTGGCCTGATGATGCGGTGCGCACGGCACTGGACGAGGCCGGCAAGTCGCTGCTGGGCAAGCGCGTCAAGCGGGTGCCCGCTGCCAACCTGCACCTGACGCTGGCGTTTGCCGGGTCGGTCACGGCCAGCGTACGCCATTGCCTGGAATCCGCGGCAGGCGCCATTCAGGTGGCACCTTTTGAGCTGACGCTTGACCATTGCGGTCACTGGCCGCGGCCGCGCATTGCCTGGATCGGTCCCGTGCATATCCCCCCGGGTTTGTGGTCACTGGTCGGGTACTTGCGG
>JBATFE010000255.1:0-2513 GCA_049664445.1 Gammaproteobacteria bacterium | reverse complement strand
ATTCACGGGCGTCTGAAATTCGACGCTCCATTATATTTTGTTGATACTCGTTCATTCTTGAATCCTGCGATGCAAATAAAGACGCCGAAAATAAAACTATAAATATTGCGAAGATGCTTCTCATTGTTTTACCGCTAACAGTGAGTAGGGATCATATTCATACAAAATAATGCACAAATGCCCTACATATTAATAGAAATATTTCCCATAACTCATTATTTAATGTTTGTTGTAGCATTGATAGATCGAATGTAAACGTCGGACCTGTGGTTTCAGGCTGTCTGGCTCAACTTTACGATAAATGCGCTAAGAAGCTGCTGAAGGTCCGACTACAGTACAGACCGGAAGTTTAAGGAAATTATCTGTACTTCTGCTTTGGGTCGAAAGTGCTCGTTTAGTCGCGGCTTATATTAGCCGTTGCTAAAGGTCGTTTTTCGACCCAACTCCGACCTTCCTGAATAAGCAGCCAGCTGCCGGCTGGATGTCCGGAAACAGGAACAAAGCAGACCTTTGCGGTGAATGCCTCGGGCCGGTCGATGACCGACCCATTGGCACCGGTGTTAAAGCCTGTCCAACGGACTTTGAGTGTTTTGTTCAGCCTTAATGATATGCGTATAAATCATCGTCGTCTTGATATTGCGATGCCCAAGTAATGTCTGAATGGTACGCAGATCGGTACCGTTTTGTAGTAAATGGGTTGCAAAGCAGTGGCGCAACGTATGGATGCTGGCATGCTTGGTAATGGACGTGTCTTCCAGTGCCCGCCGAAACGCACGCTGCGGTGTTGATGTCGAACAGTGCCAGCGGACGTTTTGCCCGGTTTGTGGCCATAGCCGGATCGCAGAAGAGGCAAACACATACTGCCATCCCAAGGACTGGGCCGCTTTAGGATATTTCTTGTACAGTGCGCCAGGCAGCGGTACATAACCGGCCCCCTTTAAACAGTCATCTTTATGACGTGACATGACGCCTAGCAAATGGTTTTGCAGTGGATCGACAAGTATTTTGGGGAGTAGCGTTGTGCGATCTTTGCCGCCTTTCCCATGGCGTACGGTGATAGTCTTCAGATCAAAATCAATATCTTTAATCCGGAGCTGCGTGCATTCACTGACTCGCATGCCCGTGCCATAAATAAGTTTAGCCATCAGTTTCGGCGTGCCTTTCATTTTGCTGAGGACTTCTCGCACTTCATTGGCACTTAATACCGTTGGCAGAAACTGTTTTCGCTTGACGCGTGCCAGATTATCTAACCATCCGGGTTCGATTTCGAGGACCTGTTTGTACATAAAGAACAGCGCATTCAATGCTTGGGACTGTGAGCTGGCTGATAAGTGACGCTGGGTGACTAAATAGTTCAGGAAAGCTTCCAGTTCGGCTTTTCCCATATCCTTTGGATGCCGTTTATGGTGGAAAAAGATAAATTGGCGGCACCAGTACACGTAACTGGATGCGGTACGGGGACTGTAATGGCGGCGTTGGCAGGCGAGCTTGATTTGCTCGAGTAGCTTCGGTTTACGGTTATCAGGGGTGTGAATTAGACCCCATTATGTTGCCTCCTGTGAGAAAAATTTGAGCTTATGCAAATACGGCCGAATCAACAAGATATTGTCCCGATTTGCGTAGCTTGATAATGAGACCCTATTTTTGTAATCTGCTGAATATACAATGAAAAATATAAATCTATTAGAATTCAATGAAGTTAGCTATACGGACCTAGAGGGGTCCGTATAGTAACTGTTAGGCAGGCTAAGAACCTTATGAGTTACAACATCGCAATCGGAAAGCCACCAATACCTCTGGATGATAAGGCAGCCTGGGAGTGGGTAGATGAAATGGCTGATGTCGATGATGATTCACCTCCGGTTGTGTTCCATACACTTATCGATGTTCTCACAGAGCGCTATCCTTGCATTTGTGACCTTTCTGATGATGTTGTTGATGAAGAGGGTGTTTGGAGTGATGGGCCATTACGGAACAATATTAACCTCAAGGCACCAGTTCTAGGTATTGTGTATTCTCGTGTGGATGAGGTTCTTCCATTCTTAGTTGAGAAAGCAAATTCTCTAGGGCTCGCGGTATTCGACTGGGGCGGTGAAACGATATATAGACCAACGGTGGGAGATGATCCCGCCTAACAAATCAGTCGAGTGCGCCCGCCTTTCAGGCGTGCCCGACGCCTGCTTCGCTGGCGCGGCTCACTTCAATCGTTAGCTGCCTAAAACACATATGAGTAAAGGTACCGTGTTATTTGTGAGTTGCAGTATTAGCTTCGTGCTTGGCGCGCTAGTGGCTGCAATGGCGCTAGATGTATTTGGCGATCCGAGTTATAAGGCGGCACATATTCTTTCTTCTCCTGTGGTGTTGGAGCAAGGAGATAAGAAAGTAAGCCTGCCGGAAGGTACAACGGTGCAGCTTACTCACTACGTCGATGGGCAGCCATATTACGAATTGCATTTTTTTGGCTGGCCAGATCATACGGCACCAATGGAAGAGATAGAACAATGGAAATATTT
>JBATFE010000254.1:0-1585 GCA_049664445.1 Gammaproteobacteria bacterium | reverse complement strand
GGGCGCAAGCAGGTTGAGCAGGAAATCTTCGCCGCGGCGGCCGAGAAGGTGCGGGTGTTCGGCATCGAATTACTTGATATCCGCTTCAAGCGCATCAACTACAACGAAAGCGTGCGTCCGAAGATCTACGACCGCATGATCAGCGACCGCCGCCAGATCGCGGAACGCTTCCTGTCGGAAGGCAACGGCGAGGCCGCCAGAATCCGCGGCAACCGGGTACGTGACCTGAACAAGATCCAGTCAGAGGCTTACCGGCAGGTTGAGGAGATCCGCGGTGTGGCGGATGCCAAGGCCACCGAAATCTATGCGCGCGCCTACAACCAGAGCCCTGAAGCCGTGGCGTTCTATGAATTTACACGCACCATGCAGTCCTACAAGTCCATCATCGCTGACAATACAACCCTGGTGCTGTCCACTGACAGTGATCTGTTCAAGTTTCTGAAGGGGATGAGTCCGGGTGCCGATGTCGATCCGGCCCGGTCGGCTGCCGGTGCCCGACGATGAGCTTGAGTTTTCCGAATCCGAGCCGCAGCTTCGATGCCAGTAGCAACCGCGTCTGCTTTTGGGGCTATGACAGCACGATTGAAATTTCATTCTTTGTTGAAGCGGACGCCCTCAAACGGCTCTGTCCGGATATGAGTGACGCCGAACCGGGATTTCTGCAGGCATTCGATGCCGCGCGAAAGCGTATTTATGAGGCCGCGGACAAGGTCTATGTGCGCGGTGGCAAAGCATCCTGTGCTTACATCCTGGCGGCGGAGAACTTTTGAAGTTTGTTTTGCGCCTCCGTTAGTGTAACCGCCCTTACCGCAAGAAACAGGGTAAGTGCGCTCTGCCTTGAGTGATCGGACAGCTGCAACCGTGCCGATCCGCACAGCCGCCAGGGTATGGCAGTAGCTGGCTTGAAAATCATCTATCATCTATCATCTACCATCTATCTGGAGAATCATTATGTCGAAAGAACGAAAAAGTCACAGGGAAGATAAGAAGAAAGCAACCATGACGCCGAAAGAAAAGAAGGCTGCCAGGAAGTCCAGGAAGGACTCCAGGGGTGGACTGGGCGAGCACGGAGTTCGTTAAAATTTGATCAGGCTGACAGAAGCGTCGGCCTGAACGGTGACCCCTGCGTTGTGGGGGTATCCGGGTACAGGCAATACTCCCTCAATGATGCCATCGAGCGCTGCAATGGCAGTTCTCAGTGGTCTGTATTCCCTCTACACCCGGTGTCATGCCGGAACCCTTGTTCATGATATAGGTGAGAGGCAGGCCTCAGCCTTGCGTTGTTGTTTACGGCGGCCGTCATGCGATCCCATACTTGATGGTTCTTGCGGACGCACTCGAGTAATCGGAGTGCTGAATCACCACTTCAGGGTGCAGGCGGTCGAATGGTCTGAAACCCGGGGCATGAGTCTCACGCAAACCCTGTTCACGGGGTCCGTGTTGCGCTGCTCACTCCGGGTTTAAGCGGGGAGGAATTCATGGCCATTAAAGGGATAGATGTCTCGGCACGCTCACGGAGTGCGCTGCGTTATGACCGGGATACCGAGTTGCTGCGCTCGGAGTTGTTCAGCATCGAGCAACTGAA
>JBATFE010000253.1:0-2431 GCA_049664445.1 Gammaproteobacteria bacterium | reverse complement strand
CGCCATCCGGCCACTCGTTGTAATGCGGGCCGTTATCGGCGGTGTAGAGAACGATGGTATCGTCGGCAATGCCGAGTTCATTGAGCAGGTCCAGAACCTGGCCGACGTGACCGTCATGCTCGACCATGCCGTCGGCGAAGATCCCCAGCCCGGTGACGCCCTCGCTCTCCTCTTTGAGGTGGGTATAGAAGTGCATGCGCGACGTGGACAGCCAGGTAAACCAGGGCGTACCGGCCTGGGTGTTGCGCTTGATGAAGTCCATGGCGCGGCCGACGAATTCCTCGTCCGCAGTCTCCATGCGTTTCTTCGTCAGCGGCCCGGTATCTACGCATTGCTGCTTGCCCATCGGGCCGAAGCGGGGATCTACGATATCGCTCGGCGTGTTCGTGGCCTTGCAGTCCAGCACACCACGGGGCCCGAACTCGGCACGAAATGCAGGGTCCGTAGGATAGTCCGGGTTCTCGGGCTCTTCCTCGGCATTCAGGTGATAGAGATTTCCGTAGAATTCATCGAAGCCGTGTACGGTCGGCAGAAATTCATTGCGATCACCGAGATGGTTTTTGCCGAACTGGCCGGTGGCGTATCCCAGCGGCTTAAGCATCTCTGCCAGGGTCGGGTCCTCCTTCTGCAAGCCGATGGCTGCACCGGGAAAACCAACCTTGGTCAGTCCGGTGCGAATCGGTGACTGACCCGTGATAAAGGCGGAGCGTCCCGCGGTACAACTCTGTTCCGCATAATAGTCGGTGAAGAGCACACCCTCAGTGGCGATGCGGTCGATATTGGGCGTGTGGTAGCCCGCCATTCCCCGGCTGTAGCCACTGAGATTGGTGATGCCAACATCGTCGGACATGATCATCAGGATATTGGGCTTCTTGCCGGCTGCGAGTGCGCTGCCTGGCACCGTGAATACCGAACCCACCGCAAGGGTCATGACGAGAAGCAAAAGGCGTTGCAATTTGATGTGCATGTTCCATCTCCATTATTAGTGATTAGATGACTATCCGGGCGTTCTTTTGATGATGCCCCTCGACTGATTATGTCTCACTGCCTTGTCAGGGCGCCGAAGCTGTTTTCAATCCATGGAATTTCTGCCTGTGAGTTGCAGGCCAATAGTAAAGAAAACACCGGATATCACCGAGCCAGAGCTCCTGATTCTACTAGGATGCGACTAGCTGGCTATTGGGCTAAAGCCCTATGGCAGATTATTCAGCCGTAATGGTTTTCGGCGTGACCGCCAGTTGCGCGCACAACCCACCCAGCTCCACGGCTGAGGATACCCCCATTTTGGTCATGATCTTTGCCCGGTGGGCCTTAACGGTCTTTTCCGTGATTCCGAGATGGTTTGCAATCTGCCGGTTGCGGGCACCGGAGAGGATGCAACGCAGCACTTCATCCTCACGGCTGGTGAGCGTCGCCAGCCTCGTCCGTGCTTTACATGTTAACTCATTGTTTTTTATATTATTTTTATGGAGTACCAGTGCCCTCTCCACCGCCGAGAGCAACACCGCCTCGCGCACCGGTTTGGTCAGGAAATTGACCGCGCCGCCCCTGATGGCCTTGACCGACATCGGGATGTCGCCATGCCCGGTGAGGAACAGGATTGGCAGGTCACTCCCCAGTTCATTCAGTGTGTCCTGCAATTCAAGACCGCTGCTGCCGGGCATGCGCACGTCCAGGATCAGGCAGGCAACACCGTCGAAATGCGCACGCGCAAGATACTCTTCCGCGCTGGCAAATACCTCGGTTGTGTAACCCGTGGCACCCAGCAGGCGTGCCAGGCTGGTGCGCACGGAGCCATCATCGTCAATGATAAAGACCCGTGAAGGTGAATCAGACATGTCCCGGGCCCTGCTCCCGAGGGGCTATCGGTAGCAGAAAGGTAAAGCTGGCACCGCCCGTTGCCATATTCTCTACCGAAATCCGGCCACCGTAAGCCTCGATAATTCGCCTTGAGATGGACAGCCCCATGCCAATACCGCCAGGCTTGCTAGTATAAAAGGCTTCAAACAGGCGGGGCAGAACATCATCAGATATACCCCTGCCATTATCGCGTACCGTAACCTCCACACTGTCATTGTGGCGTAAGGTTCGGATAATGAGCTGGCGCTGTGCGGAGGGTGTGTCACGCAGGGCGTTCAGGGCATTGAGAATCAGGTTAATGGCCACCTGCTGGATCTCGGTCCGACCGGCCAATACGTCGGGGAGATCCTTCCCGAACTCCAAGGTTGGCGTCACCTGCTGCTGGCTGAGTTCTCCACTCAGCAAGGCGATGGCTTCCTGCAGCACCGCATTGATATCGAGCGGCTCGCGCACCGCTTCGCCGGCCTGCAACAAGCGGGACAAGCGCTGGATGATATCCGCCGCACGCTGGTCGTCACGGACGATGTCGTCAAGAATGTCTCCGATATCTGCCAGTTTCGCGGGCCCCGAT
>JBATFE010000252.1:0-10627 GCA_049664445.1 Gammaproteobacteria bacterium | reverse complement strand
CGATGTGAAATCGGATGTCTGCATCATCCCGCCGAACTCGTTCGCGCTGGCGCGTACCGTCGAATACTTCCGTATTCCACGCAACGTGCTCACCATCTGTCTGGGAAAATCCACCTATGCCCGCTGCGGCATCATCGTCAATGTCACGCCCTTTGAGCCGGAATGGGAAGGGCACGTGACGCTGGAGTTTTCCAACACCACGCCGCTGCCCGCCAAGATCTACGCCAACGAAGGCGTCGCGCAGGTGCTGTTTCTGGAGTCCGATGAAGTCTGCGAAACGTCCTACAAGGACCGTGGTGGCAAGTACCAGGGCCAGAGGGGTGTGACCCTGCCGAAGACCTAGCAAATTTATAATAGCCACGGAATCCACGGAAGAACACGGAAAGATAAAAAATTATTGAAGGAACGGTCCCGGCTACGAGCGAGTGACCTTGTTTATCAAACCTACACTATCGCGATGGGGTTTGGGTCTGATAACAGAAAGTCCTTTATTTTTCGTGTTCTTCCGTGGATTCCGTGGCCAATATTTTTATCTTTCCTGAATTGGACCAGGACTGGCGCTAGTTTTTACTTGTCCACAGTGAGCGGCTGAAGTCCTCCAGTTCGCTCAGGTATTCCTCGTCATCACTGTCGCGTCGCCAGATGCGCACCGGCAGGTAGTGCAGTGCCGGGGCGAACCAGATAATGGTTTCCTGATCGATGTCCTTGCGCAGTTTGGCGACCTTGACAGTCCTGAAGGTGCCTGCAGGCAGGTCCAGGGTCTCCTTGCCAATCACATGATAACGGTATTCCTTGAGTGTGCCCCCATCGGCGACCGTGAAGGTGACATCCTCTTTGCCCTCGCCGAGGGCGATCATCATGCCCAGTTGCGTGGCCAGCTTGTCGTGTGTCCCGGGCGGGATGTCCATTGCCCAGTGACTGCCGGCGACGTCGTTTTCGACGCGCATGGACTGCCAGTCAAACGACAGCCTGGCGATACGCTGGTTACCACCGCTGCGTTCGTAGTGATAATGCAGCGGGCGGATACCGCCGGCATCGATCTCCCCGCGGCTGCTCTCGCGTAACTCGTTATCCGCGAACCAGGAAACCCAGCGAACGGGCCGGCTGTGAAACTCGTACAGGTAGCGTCCCTGCTCATCCGTGTGCCACGCGATGCTGGCGGTGCCGATATGCAGGTCATGCTGTTCGAGCCGGTAACTGGCCTTGAAATCAGGCAGCGGCACAGCCGCGGCAGCCGTGGTCAGTAATATCCCCGTGAACAGCAGCAGTGACAGGGTGCGTGGTCTCATCAGACAGGTTCGCCCGCGGTCGCGGGCCATTGCCGTGGTTCTGTGAGTATGGCACCGTCGAGCAGCGCTTGCCCGTTTTCATCGAGTGTCAGCCGGCCTTCGGCAAACCAGCGGATCGCCAGCGGGTAGAGACGGTGCTCCTGTTCCAGTACCCGGGCGGCGAGGCTGTCAGCATTGTCTTTAGCGTGTACCGGCACGCGTGTTTGCAGTATCAATGGTCCGCCATCGATGTCCGCGGTGACGAAGTGAACGCTGGCGCCATGTTCCTTGCAACCGGCATCGAGCACGCGTTGATGGGTATGCAGACCGGGAAAATCCGGCAGCAGCGAGGGATGGATGTTCAGCATCCGGCCGCGGTAATGCGCGACAAGGTCGGCGCTGAGGATGCGCATAAAACCGGCCAGGATGACCAGCTCCGGGTGGTAGCGGTCGATGCATGCCTGCAATGCCTGATCGAACGCCCGCCGGTCGGCATACAGGGTGTGATCGACAACAGCGGTCGTGATACCTGCCCGGGTCGCCCGCTGCAGGCCGGCGGCATGCGGACGGTTGCTGATGACGGCACGGATATCGACCGCCAGTACGCCGCGGTCAACGGCGTCAATGATGGCCTGCAGGTTGCTGCCGCGCCCGGAGATCAGGATGACGACAGGGAGAGGTGCGCTTGCAGGTTCAGTCATGGACGCGCGGTTCCGTGCGGGCTGTCATGAATCCGGCAACAGCTGGCTAGTCCTGGTACCTGACCACGGGCACACCGTCACCCTCGTCAACATGGCCGATGATACGGGCGTCCTCGCCCTGGCTGTTCAGGTGTGCCAGCGCCTCGCTGGCATCCGCCGCCGCAACACACACGACCATGCCAATGCCGCAATTGAAGGTGCGGTACATCTCCCGGGTCTCGACATTGCCGTTGCGCTGCAGCCAGTCAAAGACAGGGCCCTGTTGCCATGCGCCGGTGTCGATGACGGCACAGGTATTCCCGGGCAGCACCCGCGGCAGGTTCTCGGACAGACCGCCGCCGGTGATATGGGCGAGGGCATGCACCGGGACCAGCCTGAACAGCGACAACAGCGGTTTGACGTAGATACGCGTTGGCGCAAGCAGCCACTCCGCCAGCGGGCGTCCGTCGAGGTCGTCATCCAGCGAGCTGCCACTGACCTCGATGATCTTGCGAATCAGCGAATAGCCGTTTGAATGCGGGCCGGAGGAGGCCAGGCCGATGAGGGTGTCGCCGGGCCCGACGGCAGTGCCATCGAGAATGGCGGATTTCTCCACGATGCCGACACTGAAACCGGCAAGATCGTAATCACCCTCACTGTACATGCCGGGCATTTCCGCGGTTTCGCCACCCACCAGTGCCGCGCCGGAGAGTTCACAGCCCCGGGCGATACCCGTGATGACGTCGGTGGCGACATCGAGATCGAGTTTTCCGGTGGCGTAATAATCCAGAAAGAACAACGGTTCTGCACCGGCAACCACGATATCATTGACACACATGGCCACCAGATCGATACCGATGCTGTTATGCAGACCGGCCTCCACGGCCAGTTTCAGCTTGGTGCCGACACCGTCGGTGCCCGATACCAGTACCGGCTCGCGGTAGCGATCCAGCGGTAATTCGAACAATGCGCCAAAGCCGCCAAGGCCGGCAAGTACGCCCGGGCGCCGGGTCCTTGCGACCGCCGGTTTGATGCGCTCGATCAGCGCGCTGCCGGCATCGATGTCGACCCCCGCATCGCGGTAACTTAATGCGTGTTTATTGTCTGGCTGGTTCACGCGCGGACTCCCCCGATTGGCCGGTCTGTGCAGGATGTTGCAGCAGCGCTATGGTAGCGGTCGCCTGCAACCGCTGTAAACCGCAGATTTGCCGCCGGTCTTGCTGATATGGCCAAATTCTGCAGATACCCGTATGCTTTACCACATTCCTCAAGCTGATGTGATAACACATGGATAAATATCAACAAAGCAGTCCCTGGCTGGCCGGCCTTCTGTGCCTGTTAATGGCGCTGCCAATGTTCCCTGCAGGCGCTGCCACGCAGGACCTGTTCGATGCCGAGGTGGTGGTACCCAACCAGACGTCGGGGGTGCGCACCCGTGCCACAAGCACTGCGCTGGAAGAGGTGCTGGTGCGTGTTGCCGGCAAGGAGGCGGTACTGGACACCGCGCCGGCGAAACAGATGCTGAAGAAACCCGACGCACTGGTACAGCAATACCGCTATTTTTACGAGCCCGGCAGTGAGCCGCCGTTACTGAAACTGTGGTTGCGTTTTGACGGGGATGCGATCCGCAACTCGTTACAGCAACAGGGCCAGTCTTACTGGGGCAGCGAACGTCCGGATACCCTGGTGTGGCTGGCGGTGGAGGATCGCGGCAAGCGTTACGTGGTGTCTGCTGATGATGGTAGCGATGTGCAGCAACAAATTTCACTGGCGGCGAAGTCGCGTGGTTTGCCCGTTGTGTTTCCATTGATGGACCTTGAAGACCAGTCGCAGGTGCGGTTTTCGGATATCTGGGGCGGGTTTTTCGAAAACGTCATGGCGGCATCCAGACGCTATAACCCGCAGGCCGTATTAATAGGACGCCTGAACCGCAGTCCCTCCGGTGGCTGGTCGTCACGCTGGCATCTGGAGGTTGCAGGAAAACCTGCCGCCTGGTCCGGCAGTCACAAGCAACTCGACAAGCTCTCGCAGCAGGGCATCGATGATACCGCCGACAGACTGGCATCCAGCTTTGCTGTGGCACGGGGCAGCGGTAACACCAACACGGTCAGCATTTCCGTGTCCGGGGTGGATTCACTCTCTGATTACGCGCGTCTCAGTGCCTATCTCAAGGGGCTGACAGCCGTCTCCGGCATGCAGGTCGAGCGCGTCGCGGGCGCGGAAATTGACTATGCACTGCAGCTCAACGGCAGCCTCGATGATTTAACACGGACCGTTACCATTGGCACGGTACTGGAACCTGTAGCCAGCGATATGCCGGGCAGCTACCGCCTGCGCCAGTGAAGCCGCGCGACATACCCAATCTGATTACATTCTGCCGCTTCTTGCTGGTGCCACCGGTTGTCTGGCTGCTGTTGAACGAACGCTTTGGCATGGCCCTGATTCTTTTTGGTGTTGCCGGTTTTTCCGATGCACTGGATGGTTACCTGGCGAAACGCAACAACTGGAGCAGTCGACTGGGTGCGCTGATGGACCCGCTGGCCGACAAGCTGCTGCTGGTGTCCTGCTTTGTGGCGCTTGGCTGGCTGGGGATGATCCCGCTGTGGCTGGTGGCGCTGGTGGTGCTGCGTGACCTGGTTATCGTGGGTGGTGCCATCGTGTTTCATATGCGTGTCGAGCGCCTGGAGGCCGAGCCAAGTATCGTCAGCAAGCTGAACACCTTTGCTCAGATCATGCTGGTACTGGCAGTTATCTTCAGCGAGGGAGTGCATGCGCTGGCGGCGTACTGGCTGGACATCCTGATAGTCAGCGTGCTGGTAACGACACTCTGGAGTGGTTTCGACTATGTCTGGACCTGGGGTCGGCGTGCATGGTTCAAGCGCGGCCAGACGAAACCGGACAGATGAATATAATGATGTCGTCTCCGCACCCACGGAGAAGGCACCAGGCTTGCAATGAACAGTCACCCCCAGTTACCCCTCGGCCTTGCCCTCAAAGACAGTGCCCGCTTCAACAGCTATTTTCCGGGCCCGAACCTGGAGACGGTGCACGGGCTGCAACAGTCAGCGACCGGCTGCGGTGAAGAACTTGTCTACGTGGTCGGTGCTGCGGGCATGGGCAAGACGCACCTGTTACAGGCCGCCTGTTACGACGCTGCTGAAAGTGGGCGCACCACTGGCTACCTGCCGTTGCAGCAATTGCTGGCGTACACGGCCAGTGTTTTCGATGACCTGGAGCAGCTGGACCTGGTTTGTATCGATGACGTGTCGGCGATCGCCGGACAGGACGACTGGGAGCGCGGTCTGTTCGACCTGTTTAACCGTATCCGGCAGAGTGGCGGCACGCTGTTGATTGCCGGTGACAAGCGTCAGGACCAGGCCGGTTTCCGCTTGCCCGACCTGGTATCGCGACTGGGCTGGGGTGTGACCTATATATTGAAGCCGCTGGACGATGACGCTATCAGCGCGGCGCTGGTTTACCGGGCACGGGCACGCGGGCTACAGTTGCCGGAAGAGACGGTGCAGTACCTGCTGCGGCGTTTTCCTCGCAACCTGGCAACGCTGTTTGCGCTGCTCGATACCCTGGATAACGCCTCCATGGTTGAGCAGCGTCGCCTGACAGTACCGTTCGTCAAGTCGGTGCTGGATAACAATCGCTAGAGGGCTGATGCCATGTTATTCAGGGTGCGAATATAATGCGTGCTGCAATTTCCCGGAGAATAACAGGCTCTGTGGCCAACATGACTATTAAACATGCGAAGTAGGAAATAATGAAACTACAATCGATTTTTCCCTTTCTGCTCTGGCTTAAATTTACAACAAGAGAGTCGGTCAAGGCAGATTTTCAGGCCGGTTTGACGGGGGCTGTTATTGTTCTTCCGCAAGGGGTGGCGTTTGCCACTATCGCGGGATTGCCGCCTGAATATGGTTTGTATACAGCGATGGTGACACCGATTATTGCTGCATTATTCGGCTCGTCATTTCACCTCGTGTCAGGTCCCACGACGGCAATTTCAATCGTCGTGTTTTCGGCAATCAGTCACCATGCACAGCCGGGTACTCCGGAATTCGTCACACTGGCTCTAACCCTCACCTTTCTTGCGGGGGTCTATCAACTGGTGTTTGGCCTGGCGCGTATGGGCGCGCTGGTTAATTTTGTTTCCCATACGGTTGTTATCGGTTTTACAGCCGGTGCAGCCATTTTAATTGCGACCAGTCAACTGAAGCATATTACGGGTATTCCGGTACCCAAGGGCGAGTCATTCGTGCATACATGGATCGATCTGTATAACGGGGCGGCTAACGTCAATGTTTATCTTGTCATAATCGCACTGCTCACATTATTTACAGCGATCCTCGTCAGGAAGCTTGCACCCAGGCTGCCAGGTTTACTCATCGGCATGATTGCGGGCAGTTTGCTGGCGCTTATTCTGAAACACTTTACTGATGACATCAGCCTGGTCGGCGAGATTCCTGCGCATTTGCCGCCACTGACATCGCCCGAATTTTCAATGGAGACCATTAAAATGCTGGCTCCAGAGGCCTTTGCGGTTGCCTTGCTCGGGTTGATAGAGGCGGTGTCAATCAGCCGTGCCGTGGCAACAAAGTCCAGTCAGCGGATTGATGCCAACCAGGAATTTATCGGTCAGGGCCTGTCGAACATCGTTGGCAGTTTCTTTTCAAGCTATGCAGGTTCCGGGTCTTTTACACGATCCGGTGTTAATTACGGGGCCGGTGCCAAGACACCCTTGTCGGCAATATTTTCTGCCCTCATCCTGATGATGATCGTGCTGTTGATCGCACCACTCACGGCTTATCTGCCAATTGCCGCAATGGGCGGTGTCATTCTGCTGGTCGCATATGGCCTGATTGAATTCCATGAAATATACCAGACGCTAAGATTGAGCAAGCCGGAATCGGCAATTTTGCTGACGACGTTTTTTGCCACCTTGTTCCTCGAACTGGAGTTTGCAATTTACCTTGGCGTGCTGTTGTCGCTGATCCTGTTCCTGGCAAAAACATCCACGCCGGCCATTCCTACCCTGTCAATCGATACCTTGCCGGGAAGTGAGCAACGGAAATTTATCAATATAGAGAAAAAGCCGGTTAAACAATGTCCGCAACTGAAGATAATCAGAATCGACATGTCGGTTTACTTCGGCTCAATCAATCATATACAGAAACGTATCAACAAGATTGCGGAGAACGAACGCATCTATAGTATCCTGATTGTCGGGAGCGGTATCAATTTCATTGATCTTGCAGGCGCCAGAGGGCTGATCGAAGAAAACAACCGCCTCGCCAGGCAGAACGGGGGCCTGTATTTTGTTGGCCTGAAGTCGTCAGTCTATGAGTTTGCCGCCGCGTCCTGCTTTGTCAGGGACATCGGCAATGATCACTTTTTTGATTCCAAAACGAAGGCAATTGCGAGTATTTACCGGCGACTGGACCGGTCGATCTGCGCAACATGCCAGGCCCTGTTATTCAGGGAATGTCAATAAACCAGACAAGTGTTGTTACATGGAATCATGCAAGGTGAATACTTCAGGATCTTTGGGTAAACAGCAACAGAGGAGATAGCGTATGACCGGCGACAACAGTGAAGCGGAGGTTACTGCATCCACGAGTGCCATCTGGAAAAAACATGTCAGCGTGCCGGATACCCCGAAAGGGTTTACCGTGAGAACGACCGTTCCCGCCAACCCTGACGGTGTTGAGGTCATGCTCGAGCAGTGGCAGTCCGGTAGCGAAGAACCGCCGCATTCCCATCCAGGTGATGACATGACCGTGGTGGTGGAAGGGAAAATGGCCATCCAGTACTACACCCGCACGGCAAACGGACTGGTTCCGGAAGGGGATGTCGTCATCCTGAACAAGGGAGATACCGGTTACATCAGGGCTGGACGGATTCACGATGCAAAATATATCGATACCTGCAAGCTCGTCTATGTTCACGACGGGGCCTTCGGATTTACTGCTGAGCAGGATTAATACCGAGGTTCGGCCTGTAAGGAAAATCAGGAAATAGCGGCAAAAGTACCCGTGATTAATTACGTTTTCAATTCTTCAGGTACTTGACCGGATTTACCTGTTTGCCGTTGTGGATGACCTCGATATGGACATGCGGGCCGGTTGAGCGCCCGCTGGAACCCATCAAGGCGATCGCTTCGCCCTTGCTGACTGTATCACCGGCCTTGACCAGTGGTTGCTTGTTGTGACCATAGCGCGTGACATAGCCATTGCCGTGCCTGATTTCAACCAGCTTGCCATACCCGGTGCGTTCTCCGGCCCAGGTCACCACGCCATCGGCAACTGCAAGCACAGGGGAACCTTCCTTGCTGGCGATGTCGATACCCTTGTGGTGTTCCTGCTTGCCGGTAAACGGATCGATGCGCTTGCCGTATTTCGATGACAGCACGCCCTGTTCAACTGCACGCCCCGAGGGGAGGGTGCGTGCGTGCAGGTTGCGGCTCATAATGAGTTGCTCCAGTGCCAGCAGCTTTGTTTCGCGGTCTGCCACCGTTATGTTCAACGCTTCAAGCATGTCCAGAAAATCCGGAATGGCTATGCTGGAGATGCTCGCCGCATTGTGCGGTCCACCCACGGGCGGCGGCATGTTGAAATCGAATTCGGTCGCATCCAGATCGGCCTGCTGTACCAGACGCTCGCCGAGTGTATCCAGACGCAGCATTTGTGCCTGCATCCGGCCCAGGCGCAGCGCCAGGGCATCCAGATTACCCCGGGCCTGTTTGTGAATACGGACGATTTCTGTCTGTTGCTGTGCTATCAATGACCGCAGTACGGCTACCTCCGCTAATTGCTGACGGGCTTCTGTATTGATTCCGGCACGAAAACCGCTGAAGAGAATGCTGCCGGCAATGACGATGACAGCCGCCAGAACCAGCAGGCTTGCATGCAGCGGATTGAATGCCACGCTGCGGATTACTCCATAGCGATTTGCAAGCAGCAGGGTGTTCGATGCTTGATTCATGTAGCTACCTCCCTCCGGGCGCCTTTAAATGCCGGCATCAGCCCGGGTAGATGTTTTGTACTATTCAGGATAGTCGTGGAGACAGACAGGGTAAACTGTCCGGAAGTACAGGAAGTGTATAAATTATGATAAATATCAGTTAGATATGATTTTTTCGCGATATCTGTAGAGCCCGTTGGGGAGCGCTATATGATCGATATCAGCTGGCCCGCCCCCGGGCTTGAAGGATCCGGAATGCCCGGTAAGTTGAACGCACACTTCCCCAGGGAGCCACAGTTGATAGTCAAAGGCCGGCAACCCGGGTGCAACGATTTATCCCGCACAATGTCAGAATTTGTAGCTAACAACGAGGGAGCCAAATTCTCTACCTCTGTTCTGCTCCTTGAATCTTCGGCTACGATAGGTTTGTACATACATCAAGTTTATATCCCGGTAACGTACACCAAGACCTGCGAACAGGCCGCCAATAAGAGGTTCCCGGGTAACGCCGGTATCAAAGTCGTTGAACATCGGACCGTCAAGGGTGATGTCATGGGCCACGGCAGATCCACGAAAACCAAGTAAACCATAGAGAGACCACAGGCCGCTTTCTCGACGATCGGTAGTGAAGGGTTGATGTGAATAAGCTGTTGGCGACAATCGAGGATCGGAGAAATCCACCGGTAAATACCAGCCGAAGCGTGTGAGGGCACCCAGATAGAGATCAGTTCTGTAGGTGCCGAGTCCAAATCCCCACTCACCAAAACCGTCCACAGCAAATTTACCCCATTCGGACTCTATTAAAGTCAAACGCCGCTTCTGGCTGAAAAACAGGTTTACAGTCGGCTCGTTCGGGATCTGACTGTCCCAGCCCTTGAACAGCTCCACGCCCTTGAGGTTGTGGATGAAGTCCTGCACCTCCTTGGCATGGGCATTCGGACCTACCGTTCCGATGTTGAGTTCGACGGAATTGAGCGCGTAGGCATCTTTGGCGTGCAGGGAAAAGCCTAGCCCCAACCAGCCGGCATATGGGCTCTCGCCTGGAGGTGATGTTAGTGCGTCCGGGTCTTCCGGCGTAAACATTAATTGGGTGATCGATGTCCCGTAGTTGTACTCAATATTTGCCAAATCCCGAAATCCCGATATTCGTTGGAACACTTTCAGACTTCCAGCGTCGCCGGTTAATTTGCGCAGGCCGCGCTGTACTGTACCGAACTGTTCCGGGTCACGGGATCCCGAGATCCAGGCAATGCGAACGCCATTGGTGTAGTTCTCGTCCGTGCCCGCAAACAGATCATTGTCCAGGTAGAAGCTTAAGTATGCATCACCCCGGTCGGGCAACAGGCCGAATACACCCGTAGCACCTGCGTCGCACGTAGCCAGCACCACCATTGCGCATATCGCGCAATACAGGTACCACTTCATCGGTTTATATTTCCAATAAGACAATGGTGTTCAGCTGCTGAGGCTGTGTTGGAGTTGTCACCTGACTATACTGCTTCACAGGCGACGATCAAGCTACGGCGAAGTAAATGAACTGTAAACCATTAACTTGCCATTCGTTGTTATTTTAGACCTCTGAGGTGTACCGGTATTTTCAGGAACATTATTCTAATGAGGTGCGCTGACAGTTTGTGGATAATTTTGCAGACGACGTGGAATTTAAACCAGGCGGTTAAGTGGCGGGTGGTGGCCAGAGCGTAGAGCCGG
>JBATFE010000251.1:0-11551 GCA_049664445.1 Gammaproteobacteria bacterium | reverse complement strand
GCCAGTTGCTGACTGGCGATGCGCAGGCCGCGCAATATGGCGCGTCTTTGTGCACCATCGGCAGCCATCCATGCCTTTTGCCGGTTGTCCCAGTAAGCCGCGTCTTGCCTGTCAAGCGTCAGGTAGTACAAGCCGGTTCGTCCCACCCTGAACACATCGACGGTGCGCAGCACGCCGTCCAGCTGTAATTCTTCCTGGCTGGCTTCCAGGGTGCGGCTGTAATCGAGTTCGATCTGGTAGGCCTCGAGAATGCGCCGGTATTTTTCAGCCAGCGTGACGTCTGCACGGTCCATGAGATCGGTCAGCTGCTGTACACGGCGGCTGCGTTCGGCGAGCAGAAAGGGGCGATCGCTGCTGATAAACGTGTGCAGCTGGCCGATCATGCGCAGCATCAGCGGCACGATCTGTTGCCGGGTGAATTCAATATCCTCGATCTGTTGCGCGATCAGCCGCTTTTCATCGTCCTGGGAATCGACCAGGCGCTGCATCTGGTCGTTATAGACGGTCAGCCCATCGAGTTCATGGCTCAGGGCCTGGTACTCGTCGAGCAGGCTCTGCGTCTCTTCACTGAGCCGGTCGATGTCTTTTTGCGTGCGCTGTTCGCTGTGAATGTTGTCCTCGCTTTGCGACAGTGCCTGCTCGACCACGTCCGCAGCGGCCAGCGGCGTTGGCAGCGTGAGGGCAGAGAACACCAGTGCCGGGATGACTGCTCGCAATCTGAACAGCATCATGCGTGGATGGCTCAATTATAGCGATACTGCAGGGTGGCGTAGTAATTACGCCCGGGGCCGGGTACCCGTTGACCAACGGCTACATCCGAGTCCACTACCCGGTTGATGCCGGACAGGTGGTTTGCATATTCCTTGTCGAAGATGTTTTCAACGCCGACGTTGATCGACAGGTTGCGCATGATCTCGATACCAGCGCGCAGGTTTGCCAGTCCGTAGCCGGCAGATTGTGTTTCATCGTTGGTCTTCGAGACCTTGTCCTGCCGGGCGTAGGCGACACCTTCGAGACCGACCCACCAGTTCGCCTCTGTGTAGGACAGGGTCGCACTGCCGTTCAGCGGTGCGATGCGGTAGAGGTTGTCACTGATATCGTCTCGCTTGCCGCGCACATAGCTGACCACGCCATCGAGCGACCAATGGCTGTTCAGGGTCGCGCCCCAACCCATGTCTATGCCATAGAGTTTGGCGTCGACATTGCTCCACTGCAGCGGGTTGGGGTCTCCGTTTGCCGTGCTGACCATGATGACCGTGGGGTCGGTAGCGGGCGTGCCCTGGATGTAGTCATTGACATAACGGTAGAAGATGCGTGGCGAGGCATAAATCCGCGGGGTGTTCCAGTCCAGTCCGAGGCCGGCCTCGTAGGCCGTCTCCTTGTCCAGATCAATATCACCGACATAGTTGTTTCCATCCGCCAGACCATTGGTGGATTGCAGCGGCACCCACAGGTAGAGCTGCTGGTAAGACGGGGCGCGGTTCTTGATGCCGGCCTCGATGTTGAAGCCCAGCCGGGGAGAGTAGGCATGCTCCAGTTTGGTGACCAGGTCAAGGTTGTTCTGGTTATTGTCCTTGTCCGCGTTGTTGAATTGCGTTTGCAGGGAGTTGATCGCCGGATTCATGCCGGCCATGAAGTGGGAGACGTCCCCGGATGAACTCTCGACCCGGGTATAGCGTCCGCCGAGCTGCAGCTCCCAGTCGCTGGCAATGCTGCCATCCCACTCGGCAAACACGCCAAAGGCATCACGCTCGACGTTGTTGTATGCTTCCACATTAAAGCTCGGATTGTTGATCGGATCGGTGACCGTGGCATCGTGCGAGTCGAACTGGCCATCCGTGCCCAGCAACAGGCGCCCCGTGCCCAGTGCAAGGCCGACA
Organism: Gammaproteobacteria bacterium; assembly: GCA_049664445.1. GTDB lineage: Bacteria > Pseudomonadota > Gammaproteobacteria > UBA9214 > UBA9214 > UBA9214. The sequence continues at coordinate 9,671 of JBATFE010000251.1, read as the reverse complement.
TCGGCACGGTAGCCCAGACCGTCACTGCTGGACTTGTTCTGGCGGGTCATCATGGGCATCGGCGGATTGCGCAGGCTGTAGTTGTTCATCTTGTGGTCGACGTCATTGTAGAACACCTGGCCGTGCACATCGTAAGCACCAAAGGCGCCGCTGTATTCCGATTGAAAGATATCCGTGTCGATATAATCGATGTCCATCGGCAGTGAGGGGGTGCCGGTATCATCCGTGCGGTTATGCCGGTAATCGAGACCGATTTCATGGCCGTTGTCCTGGAAACCGTAGCCAATACCGCCATTCTTGCGGTCGTATTCCGAGGGCCTTACCTTGCCGTCAGGGAACTTGAAATCATCGCCTTTTTCCTTTGACCCGTAGACATGCATGCGATGGTTCCTGCTGGACAGTGCACCAAAGGCGCCGATGTTATAGGAGGAATCAACCGTTGCGCCGCCCAGCGAGACATCCGCGCTCGGGATGAAGTCATCCTCACTGCCAAAATGGCTGGTCCTGACATTGGCCTTCATGGTGCCGCCGATGCTTTCCAGTCCGGAGCTGACCGGGGCAATGCCGCGTATGACTTGCAGTGATTCAAGCTGGGCGCGGGGTACGTAGGACAATGGCGGGTCCATGCCATTGGGGCCGCCCGTGCTGATATGCATGCCGTTTACCAGCACGTTGACCTGGTCGGCATACATGCCGCGGTACTGGGCGATGCCGGTGAGCGGACCGTTGCGGTTGACGTTGGCCCCGGGTGCGCGTTCCAGCAACGCAGCGCTATCCGCAGTGGTTAGCGGTGCCTGCTGCAGCTCTATCGGGAAAACAGCCGGGCCGTCTGGCGATACGCCTTGTACCGTCATGTCCGGCAGTTTCCGGGCTGTTTCTGTCTCTGCGCCGGCGCCTGGAGACACCAGTACGATTGTTGCCAGGACCAGCCTTTTAAGCTGCCCGCGTGTGAATGGCTCTGTATACAACATGATAAGCTCCCGCTGATCGGACTATTGTGTTATTTTTTGCCACTGTCTATTAAAGCCCGGGATGCTAGCAGGATGTGGCTTCACCGAGCATGTGACGAATCGTCGCACCCCTGTTGAAACAGGTCCGCAAATGATGGTTATGAGACCGGACTGTCCAGAGAGGCGTTTGTCAGGTTTATAATGCACGCCCCGTCAAGGGCTTAGCGGACCCCGAAAACATGAGTTGACGGCGGCTGGCAGCACTTCCTACCATACAGACTGCTTGCGGCGCTGGCCGCGCGAAGGTTGTTGAATATGACGTATTGTGTTGCAGTTAGAGTGGACGAAGGCCTGGTGTTTGTCTCGGATTCACGCACCAATGCCGGTATCGACCGTTTAAGTACCTATAGCAAAATGTTCACCTTTGGACGTGATGGGGAACGCTCGTTTGTGGTGCTCACGGCCGGTAATCTGGCCACCACGCAGTCGGTCATTTCCCGGATCAAGCGCGATATCAAGCAGAACAACAACCCCAATCTGATGACGGTCGAGAACATGACCGAAGCCGCCGAGTACGTAGGGCAGCTGAGTGCATCCCAGCAGCAGAAGCACAGTACCGCGGTGGCCGGAGGCGGCTTTGATGCCAGTGCCAGCTTTATACTCGGTGGCCAGATCAGTGGTGGTTCACATCGTGTCTTCATGATCTACCCGGAAGGTAATTTCATCACGGCAACTGCAGAGAACCCCTACCAGCAGATCGGTGAAATCAAGTACGGCAAGCCGGTCCTCGATCGCATCATCACGCGCGACACCAGTCTCGAGGAAGCGGCGCTCGCGGCGCTGGTATCAATGGATTCCACCATGCGCTCCAATGCCACAGTGGGACCGCCGCTCGACGTGCTGATTTACCAGAAAGACAGTCACAGCCTGAACCGTCATTTTGTCCTGCAGGCCGACGACCCCTACCTGCTGGAGATCAAGGCGGCCTGGGACGAGAAACTCAAGGAAGCCTTTGCTGAACTCAGACGGGTCAACTGGAGCGAGCCGACCTCCGTGTCCATGGCCATAGAAGACTAAAACAGCGTGCGACAGTGATGCTGCCAGCAGCTGTGCAGCGAGCGGCCCACGGCCGTTGCCCTTACACCGCTTCATCCAGCTCCAGTGAGAACCAGGTGCCGGATATTTGCTGGTGCAGGTTGCCGAATTCCAGCTGTAGCTGGTCGATGAAATCGTGCAGTCCCCCGGTGCGCAGTTTTTCCGCGTTGGCCTCCGCGACCAGGCGCCGCAGGCGCAACACTGCGCGCAGGGGTTCCTCGTTGTGTGGCAGATGCATTTCGAAGCAGCTGGCAATTTCACCGAGCGTGTGGGCAACGGCTCGCGGAAAGTCCATGTCGTGCAACAGAAAACCCAGTACCTGGTCGGGATGAACCCTGCGGCGCACATACTGGCGGTACATCTGGTGTGCGCTTAGCGAACGCAGCACGTAGGTCCAGAGCCGGTTTTCCAGGCGCTCCAGTTCCACACCGGGTGCGATCAACGTCGCCGAGCCGACATCGATCATGCGCGTGGTCATGTCGGCACGCTCCAGATTGCGTCCCACGCGCACGAACTGGTAGGCAGGGCCGTGGCTCATGGTGCCGGCCAGCAGACCGGTGATTTGCTGGCAGCGCATGACGATTTCTGAAAGAAACTCGTAGCGGTCCTTGGGGAGTGTCTTGGCGGCGAGTTTTTTCCTGGCAAACAGGTACAGTTCGTTGACGTGCTCCCAGCCCTCGCTGGGTACCAGGTCACGGGTGGTGCGGATGTTTTCCCGCGCCATGGCCAGGCTGGAAATCACCGAGCCCTGGGTGTCCGTGTCGCTGAGCATGAACTTGATGACATTGCGCTCGCCGGATGTGCGGTAGTTCCTGTCGAAGTGTTCGTGTGCGCCGCTGACATCCACCAGCTGCCGCCAGTTGAGTCCGACACCGCTGGGCAGGTCCAGCATCATGTAGGAATACACCTTGACCAGGCGGGCCGTGTTTTCGGCACGCTCCAGATAGCGCGCCGTCCAGTAGAGTCGCTCTGCTACACGCGATAACATTTTACTTGCCTCCTGAGTCCACGATCCAGGTGTCCTTGCTGCCACCACCCTGCGATGAATTGACGACCAGAGAGCCCTTGCGCAGTGCCACTCTTGTCAATCCGCCAGCCGTTACATAGGTACGGTCGGACTGCAGGATGAACGGCCGCAAGTCAAGATGGCGCGGCTCTACATGCTGCCCGCAGATGGTCGGGGCGGTCGACAGGCTCAGGGTCGGCTGGGCGATGTAATTGCGCGGGTTGCGCTTGATGAGGTTGACGAACTTGCTGCGCTCGACGGCGGTTGCGTGTGGGCCTACCAGCATGCCGTAACCACCCGACTCGTTGGCCGGCTTGACCACCAGTGTGGCAAGATTGGCGAGTACGTATTCGCGCTGCTCTTTATCGTCGCAACGCCAGGACGGGACATTGGGGATGATCGGGTCCTGGTCCAGATAATATTTGATGATCTCGGGCACGTAGGTATAGACCACCTTGTCATCCGCGACGCCGGCGCCGGGTGCATTGGCCAGCGCCACGTTGCCGGCGCGCCAGGCGCGCAACAGTCCGCGCACACCCAGTACCGAGTCCTCGCGGAAGACTTCCGGATCGAGAAATTCATCGTTTACCCGCCGGTAAATAACGTCGACACGCTGCAGGCCGTCAATGGTCTTCATGTAGACGCAGTCATCGTCTCTGACCACCAGGTCGCCACCTTCCACCAGTTCCGCGCCCATTTGCTGGGCCAGATAGGCATGTTCGAAGTAAGCCGAGTTATAGATGCCGGGCGTCATTACCACGATCTCGGGATAATCCAGCGGTCGCGGCGACAGCGAGGCCAGCATATCGAACAGGTGAGAGGGATAGTCATCCACCGGCAGGATGCGGTGCTTGCGAAACAGTTCCGGGAACACGCGCTTGGTGATGCTGCGGTTCTCGATCATGTAGGACACGCCGGAGGGCACCCGCAGATTGTCTTCGAGAACATAGAGGGTGCCGTCACTGTCCCGAACCAGGTCAGACCCGCAGATATGCGCCCACACGTTAAAGCGTGGACTGGCACCGATGCACTGTGGCAGGAAACTTTTTGAAGCAGTGATCAGTTTTTCCGGCACAATGCCGTCCTTGATGATCTTCTGTTCATTGTAGAGGTCGTGGATGAACATGTTGAGCGCAGTCATGCGCTGCTTCAGACCTTCCTCGATACGTGACCATTCCTTTTGCGGAATAATGCGCGGGATGATGTCGAACGGCCAGGTGCGGTCGATGTTGGTCCCTTCGCTGTAGACCGTGAAGGTCACGCCCATTTCGGCGATGGCCAGTTCGGCCGCATGCTGGCGACGTCCCAGCTGCCGGGCACTGAGTCTTTGCAGGTAACTTGCGATGGCGCGCGCGGCGCGGCGCGGATTACCGGTCGAGCTGATCATCTCGTCATAGAATTCGCCCGGGTCATAGCTTGTCCACTCAATTTGCATGCACTTGGCTCCAGTTCACCATTGTTTCAGCCCGGGATTTCTGTATCACGCTCAGTAACGACCGGCACGTGCGTGGTCGGGTCGACGGACAAATTCACCCATGATGATACGGTAAAGTTCGTCACCGAGGTAGGCATCTTCCACTTCGCCACCTGTTGACCCGGGCGAACGTTTTACAACCATGACGCGTTATGAAAAGGTGAAACTGCAGGCGGTGGTCTTGTTGTCAGCCACTGAAGGGCGCACCCGCAGCGACAGCTGCAGACTTGATCACAGCTGCCGGAAAGTCCTGTCGCGATCTTTATGTGGCGGCCGCTATCCGTGTGGTCATGTCAAGGTCCGTTATCGTGGCCGGTGGTGTGCGCAACGCTGACAGCTGGCGAGGCGGCTGACGGCGACCCTGGTCCAGGCGTTATCTCGAGGCATGAAACCCTGAGGATACGCCGTGCCGCCAGTATCCAGAACGGACTGACGAGCAGAGACAGCGCAATCACTGCAATCGTGTACTGGTAGGCAATCTCGGTGATGATGCCGGCTGTCAGCCCAACGGCAGCCAGTACAAATGAAAACTCGCCGATCTGGGCGAGCAGCGCGCCTGCGTAGAAACTTTCCCTCCAGCGATACCCCAGCAAACGCAGGATGATGCCGTTCAACAGGGTGTTGCCGACCAGTACGATAACGACCAGCAGCAGCACCTGTACGGCATGCGCGATGATAAAGGAGACATCAACCAGTAACCCCACGGAAACAAAAAACAGGGCGACAAAAATAACCCTGAACGGCTCCAGGGAATGATGCACCCACTGGGTCTCGCGTGCTGCCGTCACCAGTATTCCGGCCGCAAAGGCACCCAGCGCGGTCGAAAGATGTGCCATGCCGGTCAACAGGGACAGGCCAAGACAGATCAGCAATGCCGCGAATACCTGCAATTCAGGGTCGCTGCGCAGCAGATGGCCATAGGGGAAATGAAACGAGTCTCTGGATAGCGCCCATAGCAGCACCGAGATAATCGCGATCGATCCGCCGATCTGCAGGCCGAGTTCACTCCACCCCGGCGTTTCTCCGCCTAGCAGGCCGATAATGATCAACATGGGAATGACCACCAGGTCCTGCACCAGCAGAATGCCGAGGATGTCCTGGCCTTCCTTCTGGTTTATTTCCCCGGAATCGCGCAGCAGTTTGATGATAACAGCCGTGCTGCTGAGGCTGGTGACGAAACCCAGCAGGATAATCCGTTCTATCGGCCAGCTGAACCACAGGCCAATCGGAATAACCAGGACAACGCTGAGGGCAACCTGCACCAGGGTGCCGACCACGGCAATACGCCATCCTGAAAGCAGCTGCCGTGGTGCCACCTCCATGCCGACGAAGAACAGCAGCAGCACGACGCCAAAGCCACCCAGCCGGGAGGCGAGTTGCACATCCGTCAACAGGGCAAGGCCGAAAGGACCAATGGCGACGCCGGCAAGCAAATAGCCTATTACCTGGGGTTGTCGCAGCAGTTGCAGCGACAGTCCGATGAGCAGCACGACGGCGATGATGGCGACCAGTGTTGGCAGTAGCGGGTCAATGTGCATGCAATGCTATGACTCCTGGTTACGGTACAGCCAGTTGCGAAGCAATATCGGGACGACAAGCGTGGTGATCAGGCTCATGAGTACCAGTGCGACATAGGCAGGTTGCTCGATCACACCACGATTCAGCGCCAGCAGCGCGATTACCATGGCGACCTCGCCGCGTGGCGCCATGCCGACGCCGATAATGATGCTCTCTCTTGTTGCGATACCGCTTGCGCGTGCGCTCAATCCGCAGCCGATAAACTTGGAGAGGAAGGCGACCAGGGACAGCGCGGCGGCAAAGTACAGCGTCTCGGTGCCAAGCGTACGCAAATCGGCAAGCACACCCAGCGACACGAAGAACACCGCGCCAAATGCCGCACGTATATAGCCCGCGCCGACATGTACGGACTGGCTTTTGTTGACATGGATGCCCTCGAATACCACACCCGCAACGAAGGCGCCGACAATGGCTGAAAGCTGCAGATATTCCGCAACCAGGGCATAGACAAATGCCGTCAGCAGCCCCAGTACGAACACAAACTCCGGCGAGCGTACGGCCAGTTGCGACGCATCGATCCTGTCGGAGAGTGGTGCGAGCAGGCGCTGCCCGAGCCAGGCGCCCACGCCGATAAACAGGATGGCCTTGATTGCCATTAGCGCAATCGCGACGGGATCAAGTGCTCCGCTCCCGAGTTGATCAACCATGGAGAGGGCGAGCAGCGCCAGTACATCATCAATCACCGCTGCGCCAATAATCAGCCTCGCCTCCGGTGACTGCAGCCGGCCCAGTTCGCGCAAGGCATCGGCGGTGATGGCAATACTGGTGGCGCTCAGGGCGACACCGATCAACAATGCGCGGTCGTTCTCGAAGCCGAATCCAAGGGCCACCAGATAGCCGGCCAGCCACGGCACGATAATGCCTGCCACGGCGATGACAAAGGGACGCACGGCGGCCAGTTCACGTGCGCGGAATTCCAGGCCGACGACGAACAGCAGCACGATGGCGCCGAGGTGGGCAATATTGGCGACAAATGTCGTGTAGGTAATCAGGCCGAGGACGCTCGGTCCGACGATCAGGCCGGCCAGGATCTGCCCGACCACGGCAGGCTGGCGGACCAGTCCGGACAACAGGTGGCCGGCCAGTGCCACGGCCAGCAACAGGCTCATTTGTAATTCAATCGACTCGTGCATTGAGCGTTAATCCCAGGGTGGTAAACAACAACTGTCTGAGCGCGTTAATGTCGGGATGAGCGCATTTCATATGGATCGGCTGATTGTTACATGGAAAACCCTGCTTAAGCGAGTTTCGGTAATTACGCCCGGATCGCTGTATACTTTAGTCTGTTTATGCAGTGCTTGTCACGACTGCCGGAAAGCGGTGATGTGATTGTTGAAAACGAATGCTTTCTAACCTGGCATTCATTGCGGATCGCTGGTGATTAAACGTCTTCCTGCATGCGGCGCCGAGGTGTCGGGGCAGCGGCTGTCATCATTCTGTTGCAGTTTAAAATGTGACTTTTCAGAGTGGAACCCAGGTCAATACGGGGATGGGCAAGACTTTTTTCCGTGGGTTTGATCTATGCTTCCGGGTCACCGCCATGGCCAAGGATCAGCAAGCTGATTGTCATGACCTAACCTAACCAGAGAGGCATCAATATGGACACCCTGCTTTCCAGGCACTGGCATCATTTGCCACGCGACGAGATTGCAACGTTGCTGGAATCGGATGCAGCCAAAGGTCTCGATATCTTCGAGGTGGCGCACCGGCAGACGCATTACGGGCCGAATCAACTCACCCTGAAGAAGGGCAAAAGTCCACTGCTGTTATTCCTGCTGCAGTTTCACCAACCGCTTGTTTATATCCTGCTGGGCGCGGTGGTCATCACCTTTGCACTGCAGGAATGGGTTGACAGCGGTGTCATCTTCGCGGTCGTGCTGGTCAATGCCATTATCGGTTTTATACAGGAATCCAAGGCCTTGAAAGCTATCGAGGCACTGGCGTGTGCCATGGAGGGTATGGCCACAGTCGTCAGGGCAGGGAAAAAGGAAAAAGTTGCCGCCAGCGCACTGGTCCCCGGGGATCTCGTGTTGCTGCAATCCGGGGACAAGGTGCCCGCGGACCTGCGCCTGTTGCGTACCCGGGAACTGCAGATCGATGAGTCCGCGTTGACCGGAGAGTCCGTGCCGGTGCAGAAACAACCGGAGCATCTGCCACAGCAAACGCTGCTTGCCGACCGCAGCAATATCGCCTATTCATCTACCCTGGTGACCTATGGCACCGGCGCAGGGATTGCGGTGGCCACGGGTGACGGCACCGAGATCGGACAGATCAACGCGCTGATCGCCAGTGCGGATACCCTGGCGACTCCACTGACGAAGAAAATCAACCACTTCAGCGGCATCCTGCTATGGGTCATTCTGGGACTTGCCGGCTTGACCCTGCTGGCTGGCTGGTATCACGGAACCCCCCTGCTCGATAACTTTATGGCGGCAGTTGCGCTGGCCGTCGGTGCGATACCGGAAGGCCTGCCGGCGGCGATGACCATCATGCTGGCGATTGGCGTGGGCAAGATGGCGCAGCGGCATGCGATTATCCGCCGGATGCCGGCGGTTGAAACCTTGGGCAGCACGACGGTCATCTGTTCCGACAAGACGGGCACCCTGACCCAGAACCAGATGACGGTGCAGCAGGTCTGTGCCGGTGGTCACTGTTACGCGTTCACGGGCGTGGGTTATGCGCCGCAGGGAGAGGTGTGTCTTGACGAATCCCCGATCGATCCGGACGCGCATCCAGCACTTCTGGAGTGCCTGAAGGCCGGCCTGTTATGTAACGATTCCTCTTTAATCAACAAGGGCGAACAATGGGGCATCGAGGGCGATCCAACGGAAGTCGCGTTGATTACCGCGGCCGCCAAGGCAGGGCTTTCACGGGAAACGCTGGAACAGGAGATGCCGCGCATCGATACGCTGCCGTTCGAATCCCAGCACCAGTACATGGCCACGCTACACGCTGCAGGAACGGAGCCAGCGGCTGTCATTTATATGAAGGGTTCCGTTGAAAGCGTGTTGTCGCGCTGTCGCGAGGCCTATGCCGCGGGTCCGGAACCCGGGACGCTGGACCCGACAATGATTCATCGCGAAGTGGAGGAGATGGCGGCAAGGGGATTGAGGGTGCTGGCCTTTGCGCGCAAGGTGGTGACTGAGGCAACTCAAGCGGTCGCCCATGCCGACGTGGCTGATGGCCTGAGCTTTCTGGGTCTGCAGGCCATGATGGATCCTCCGCGACAGGAGGCGATCGCCGCCGTCAGTGCCTGTCAGCGAGCCGGTATCCAGGTCAAGATGATCACCGGCGACCATGTGGCCACGGCCGCCGCAATCGCGCATCAGATTGGACTCAAGGGCAGCGCTGGCAGTGACCCTGACAAGTTCGCTGTCAGCGGGCACCGGCTGTCGCAATTGGCCGACCATGAACTGGTGGATGTCGCCTGGCAAACGACCGTGTTTGCACGGGTATCACCCGAACAAAAGCTGCGTCTGGTGGAGGCGCTGCAGGCCAAGGGTCATGTAGTGGCGATGACCGGTGATGGTGTCAATGATGCCCCCGCGCTGAAGCAGGCCGATATCGG
>JBATFE010000250.1:0-3803 GCA_049664445.1 Gammaproteobacteria bacterium | reverse complement strand
CTCGGCCTCGGTATAAATACCCAGAAACTCGCTGGTGCCGTCATTGAGCCAGACAGCATCACCATCGAGAATGGCATCAACGACCTGGTCGGCCCAGCGTTTTTCCTTTGCCAGATCGGAAGCATGTGTTGTAAACGAGAGTACAGCCAGTGTGATGACAAGTAAGCGTATTGTTGTAATCATGTTATCTCCTTGAATTGGTAATCGAGAACAAATCCAGAAAATCAGACTATGCCAAACCGATTATTGTTCATAAATGCCCCGAAACATAATACCGGGTCGCGATCCTTGATCAAGTATTATTACCAGGCGGTCAGTACGGTGGCGGTATATAGATAGTACATACTCATCTGGCGGCAAGGCGTTTGAAACGCGATGTCTGGCCGAGTTACAGAAGGAACAAACGGCAACAATATTCTTCCGCGCTACGACCTGGGGCAATCCGCCGCTGTCTTCTCCATAACACCGTACATTTTCCGTGTCGTCTCCGCCTGTGACTGACATTCGCTCAACTCTTTATACAGCTGTTCAAGCTCCAGCTTGAGAGCATCCACCACATCTGCATGCTGCTCCTGCAAAACGGCATACTGGTCCCGCAGTTGCTGCATGATTTCCGCATCACTTTGCACCTGCGCATACAGCGAGCCCAGTTTCTCTGCTGACTCGCAAAGCTCACCGCGCTGTTGTTCTATCTGCTCCATCAGCCGGGATTCAGCTGACTGGTTTTCACTTATCTCAGCGAGCAGTTTTTCGTTCTCCGCACGCAATGACACCAGTTCCTCATCTTGTGCAGCAGGCGTGTCGCTATCCGATCTATCCACAGGATGCGTTTCAGAGGATGCTGCAGGAATACCACCCTCAAGCACATATACATCAAAGCCTTTGTGACTCAATAAAAAACCTGCCGATTCACTACGCCGGCCGGTATCACAACAAATGATATATTTTGTATTAAAGACAAGCTCGGAAATTTCATCCCGCAGGTTCGACAGCGGCATGTTTACGCTGTCTTCAAGTGATCCGCACTCATATTCATCTGCAGTTCGCACATCCACCCAGACAGCGCCCTCATCGACCATCGCAGCCGCCTGCTCGTAATCAACGCGCTTGACCAGCTGGTTCTTGAGTAGCTCGATGAAGTCTTCTTTTGCCAGGCGCATCAACAAACCATTGGTAAGCATGGTTACCGTTGCATTACGCCTTGAATCTGATACCAGGGCATCCTCACCGAAGGATGCCCCGCTGCCAAGCTCAGCCAGGAACTGTGCTTCTGCATTCGGCGAATCCTTGCGGGTTACAACACAACGTCCTTCATGGATGGAATAAAAATAGTCGCCGGGTTCCCCCTGCCGGATCACGACTTCACCGGCCTTTACCGGATACTTCTGCATCTTGATCAGCAGGCTTTGTATCATTACCGGAGGAATCTTCATGAAGGCCTCCGTCTGCAGGATACGGGTCATCCAGTCCTGGTTGTTATCAGCATCGATTTCAACAACTTCGGCACTACATGACTGGTCCCAGGTCAAAAACACATCCAGCAATCCTGAGTCTATCCGTGCAATGACGCACTTCTTGACAGCTTGTGCTGACAGGTGCCTTGGCTGCTGATTGGCAATGGCATAACGGCTCACGTCCGTTCCGGCCTCAACCATGTTGGTGATCTTGCGGAAACCGTCAATCAGGTTGACCTTGCCCTCAAGCAAATAGATCGACTGATTGTCCCTGTCGCCCTTGCGGAAAAGGTAATGACCCGCAGGCACCTCTTCGATAATTATTTTTTCCGACACTTCCCAAAAACGCTCCGGTGAAAGCGCATTCAGAGGGACGAGCGCTTGCAGGAACTTTGTATCTATTGTTGCCTTCTTCTCTGCGTGCATATCCACCTAATCCACAGTGTTCCAGCCGGATACCAACAACCCCGATTGCCGGGGTGCGCTATTGACAATTGTTGCATGCTGCTTATCGGCTCATCAGGGTTGTTATTTAGCACCGAGAGACGGAGGCAGCGAATGGTGTGCATGGCTACACCCAAGAAAGCGGCTAAACAGACTAATTTTCCTCACACATTGGCCCTCGGGTCACAGTATTTTATTGACGTTTAAGACCTGTTGTTCACCCAGAAGTACAGTGCGCCATCAAAAAGGCAATAATCGTTGCGCTATAAATGACGGCTTTGGAGCCGGAAGCTACCGTACGGCATTTCGCGCTCTCCCCGCCCCCGGGACCATGTGTCCGGGGCAGAGCTGCCCACCTCGCCCCAGAGAGTCCCGCTCCAAGTCGTTCTCTGCTCGGGGGAACTCGCACCCTGAGCACCTGCCCCAGACTACCTGCGACGACTGTATCGCTCGTTTTGTTTTGGCGCATAAACAATGTGTATCTTGAACAACACCGTTACTTTTTTTGATTCATTTATGCCCCGTTTGCCATGCACTGTGCACTGAAAGGACCATTGGTAATTACACTCGACGCGGCAATGCAGAAATGCAAACAGAAAAGCACCCGGTATCATGGAAGATTCCGGCTGAGGTGCTACCGGCGAAACTATTGCCGGGGCATCCAAATCAGTGGGCATTGAATCCATCAGGTGGTACCTTACGGCGCCTTATTAACCCTGACATTAGTATCCTTTTTTCGCTAACACATCGCCGATAGACAATCCAAGATTTTCAAATTTATTGAAGAATTTTGGATAGTGCGTAATCACTGATATTAACTCCCCTCTTACCTTACCATCGGATTCCACCTTTTCAATCTGGAATTTAAACAAGTCCTGTAATTTAACTTCGTGCAAGCCATCCTTGCTCAAACCTTCAACCTCCGTTATGTGAGTGATCTTTTTAGACCCATCCGTCATCCTTTCTTGATGAACGATTAGATCGAGATTTGAAGTAACCATCTTTCTGATTTCCCAAAGAGGCAAATCCAGTCCACTCATCAGTATCATGGTCTCCATACGGGCCACAACATCATACGGAGAACTGGCATGCACAACCCCAAGGCATCCATTATGGCCAGTAGCCATTGCATTAATAATGTCTAAAACTTCTTCACTTCTAGCTTCGCCAAAAATCAATCGATCGGGCCTCATTCGAAGAGAATTCCTTATCAAGTCCTTTAAGGTCACCCCTCCCCGGCCATTCTCATCAACAGCCCTGGTCTCGAGATTTACAATGTGTTCTTGTACTGGGCGTAGCTCGGAAGTATCCTCAATAATGATAATTCGCTCATTAGAATCGATATACGAAGAAAGGATCTGAAGAGTTGTCGTCTTCCCGACACCGGTACCTCCCGAGAAGAATATATTCAAACGTCCCTTTATACATGCGATTAACAAATCAGCGGCCTGTCTGCTAATTGTCCCCCAACTTATCAGATCCTCGATACTTGTAACGGTCTTCATAAATTTTCTTATGGTTAAAATACTACCTTGCTTTGCAACTGGAGGAAGGATGGCATTTAAACGGGTTCCGTCTGCAAATGTTGCGTCTCCATAGGGTATTTCATTACTGATTTTTTTGCCGACAGACTTGTAAAGCAACTGAATGTACTGCTGCAAATCCTTGTCATCCTTAAACTTGAACTCCACTAAAATCTTTTTTCCGGACTTCTCAACATAGATTTGATGAGGTCCGTTTACCATTATCTCGGATATCTCGCCGTCATTCATAATGTCTTCGAAAGAGCTATATCTTGCTTCTGAAGACTCTGTCATGTCTCCTCCTGATTTTTTAGTTACATCAAATGTGCGATACAGGATTCGAACCTGTGACCTTTTGCATGTCAAGCAAATGTTCTAACCA
>JBATFE010000249.1:0-6677 GCA_049664445.1 Gammaproteobacteria bacterium | reverse complement strand
TGAACCTGTCATCCCCGACGCCTGAAAAGATCCTGAACTGTGCCGGCAGGTCGCTGGACCTGTCGCAGCCGCAGGTCATGGGCATCCTTAATATTACCCCTGATTCCTTTTCGGACGGGGGTGATTTTTTTGTCCCCGAGCAGGCGATTGCCCATGCCGTGCGCATGGTCGAGGAGGGGGCCGCCATCATCGACGTGGGTGGTGAGTCTACCCGGCCCGGTGCAACGCCGGTAGCCGTCGACGAGGAGTTGCGGCGGGTGATCCCGGTAATCGAGGCCCTGCACGCGACGCTTGCGGTGCCCGTGTCAATCGATACCCGCAGGCCCGAGGTCATGCAGGCGGCGGTGGCGGCCGGGGCCGGACTGATTAACGATGTCAATGCCCTGCAGGCACCGGGTGCCGTCGAACTGGCAGCACGGCTGGGTGTGCCGGTGTGCCTGATGCACATGCAGGGGACGCCGAAAACGATGCAGCAGCAGCCCGAGTATGGCGATGTGGTCAGTGAGGTCAGGGACTTTCTGCTGGCGCGCGCAAACCTGTGCATACGGCAGGGCATTGACCGTGAGCAGATCCTGCTGGACCCGGGATTCGGTTTTGGTAAGGCCACTGAGCATAACCTGCAGCTGTTGCAGCATCTGGAACAGCTGGTGGCATGCGGTTTCCCGGTGCTGGCAGGCTTGTCCCGCAAGTCGATGATCGGTCAAACCCTGGGATTGCCGGTCGATAAACGGTTATATGCCGGCATTGCACTTGCCGTGCTGGCTGTCTGGAAGGGTGCTGCCATCGTCCGCTGTCACGATGTCCGGGAAACCAGTGAGGCTATCCGCATGTGCCAGGCGGTCAGGGATGCCGCGCGGGATTAATCCGGCTCCGGGCGAGGTGCCCGTCAACCATAAAGTGCAGGGCGACATACCATACATGTGGCTATAATCAGCAGCTACTGGAGACAAACGTGGCAAGGAAATATTTCGGAACAGATGGCATCCGTGGCCGGGTTGGCGATTACCCGGTGACGGCGGAGTTTATGCTTAAGCTGGGCTGGGCGACTGGCCGGGTACTGGGCGGCAACCGTGCCAACCGTGTCATTATCGGCAAGGACACACGCATCTCCGGGTATATGTTCGAGTCAGCACTGGAGGCCGGGTTGTCTGCCGCCGGTGTGGATGTGCGCCTGCTGGGCCCGATGCCGACTCCGGCCATCGCCTACCTGACGCGCACCCTGCACGCCTGTGCCGGCATTGTCATCAGTGCTTCCCACAACGGCTTCGCTGATAACGGTATCAAGTTTTTTTCCAGTGAAGGCACCAAGCTGCCGGATGAGGTGGAACTGGCCATCGAGTCGGAAATCGGCCACGACATGGTCACGGTTGCATCCGACCGGCTGGGCAAGGCGGAACGTGTTGCGGATGCCGCCGGCCGTTATATTGAATTCTGCAAGAGTACGATTCCGTTGACGATGAGTCTGAGAGGTCTGAAGATCGTTGTTGATTGCGCCAACGGCGCCACCTACCACGTGGCACCCGAGGTGTTTGATGAACTCGGCGCCGAAGTCATCCCCATTGGCGTGGAGCCGGATGGACTGAATATCAACCAGGCCTGTGGATCAACGCAACCGGAGTTGTTGCAGAAGATTGTACTGCAACACCGTGCGGATGTCGGGGTTGCGCTGGACGGTGACGGCGACCGTGTCATCATGGTCGATCACAAGGGTGAGCTGGTGGATGGCGATGAATTGTTGTTTATTATCGCGCGTTCACGGCAGCAGGAAGGCACGCTGCGGGGTGGCGTGGTCGGTACACTGATGAGTAACCTGGGTCTTGAGCATGCGCTGCAATCCAGCAATATCGATTTTGTCCGTGCCAACGTCGGTGACCGTTATGTGCTGGAGCTGTTGGTACAAAGTGACAGCCTGATTGGAGGCGAATCCTCAGGCCATATCATCTGCCTGGATCGAACGACCACGGGCGACGGGATCGTCTCTGCATTACAGGTGCTGGCCACCATGGTGCAAACCGGGAAAACCCTGCATGAACTGAAGAGTGGCATGAAGAAATACCCTCAGCTCATGATCAATGTACCGGTGAGCCATAAAGTGGAATTGCACACGGCCACTGCCGTTCAGGATGCCGTCAAGTTAGCCGAGCAGCGGCTCGCCGGCAGGGGTCGGGTGCTGTTGCGCACGTCAGGCACCGAGCCGCTGGTACGCGTCATGGTAGAAGGCGAGGATGCACAGCAGGTGAGTGAAGAAGCGAACCAGCTGGCCTTGGTGGTTGCCGCGGCGGTTTAGAAAGCCGCTTCCCCTGAATATCCAACTGGCTGCAGGCCGCCCTTGAGTGCGGTTGTGCCATGCACACCGGGTATGCCCATGATTCCCGGTTTTTCCGCTCGATGGCCGGAATGTATTGATGCCTTCCCGCATTTGCAGCCAGCGGCCTGCGTAAAAAGACTGGCAGCAGCAGCGATTACATTGATTTTCCCGTCCCGGATGGCTAAGCTACGCGGCTCATTGTTATCAAGGATATAGTGAAATGCGTCAGCCACTGGTTGCGGGTAACTGGAAAATGAATGGCTCACTCGACAGCGTCACGGCGCTGGTCGAAGGTATCAAGGCCGGTCTGGACTCGGTCACGACGGCTGAAATGGCGGTGTGTCCGCCTTATGTCTATATACCCACGGTGGCCACACTGATTGGCGGCGCCGCGATCTCGCTGGGTGCACAGGACGTCAGTGATCAGGAGTCCGGCGCCTATACCGGCGAAGTCGCCCCCGCGATGTTGACGGATGTGGGCTGCAAGTATGCCATCGTCGGCCACTCCGAGCGCCGCAATATCTACGGCGAGAGTGACGAGTTTACGGCAAGCAAGTTTGCTGCTGCCCGCAAGGCCGGTCTGGTGCCGATTCTGTGTGTCGGTGAACTGCTGGAAGAACGCGAGCAGGGGATTACCGAGCAGGTCGTCTCGCGTCAGCTGGACGCCGTGATCGGGCTTGAGGGTGTTGGCGCGCTGGCGGATGCCGTGATTGCCTATGAACCGGTCTGGGCAATTGGTACCGGCAAGACCGCAAGCCCGGATCAGGCGCAGGACGTGCATGCGTTCATCCGCGCCAAACTGGCGGCGCTGGATGCGGCGGTCGCCGAAAAGGTACGGATACTCTACGGTGGCAGTATGAATGCAGCGAATGCCGCTGAATTGCTGGCAATGGCGGATATCGACGGCGGGCTGATCGGAGGCGCTTCCCTGAAACCGGCTGACTTCCTTGCGATTGGCTCCGCGGCCAACCGTTAATACTTACCCGATACACTCACACGAGCAGTTAACCTGAAATGTTCTCTTTCTTACTGGTAGTGCAAATCCTGGTGTCCGTCTCCATCATCGCGCTGGTGATGTTGCAACAGGGCAAGGGTGCCGATATGGGTGCCGGTTTTGGTGCCGGTGCATCGGGTACTGTTTTCGGCGCGCGCGGCTCCGGATCCTTCTTCACCCGCGCAACCGGAATCCTGGCCGCAGTCTTTTTTATCAACTGCCTGCTGATTGCCTCGCCATTGATTCGTGAACAGACCAGGTCATCCGATGCCATCGCCGAACAACTCGAACAACAGGCCATTCAGCAGCAGGAAGCTGAACAAACCAACGCGGTGATTGAAGCACTTGAAGAACAGCAGGCCGCGGAGCAGGGTGCCGCAGTGGACATCACCGAGACGGTCATTACCGGGACCGATGTCCCGGACGTCCCCGCGAATGGTGCCGCGGTACCGGCAGCGCCACAGGCAGATGACCTGCCCGAATAGAAAGTAAAGGTAGTAGCAGTTCTGGTTTTGTATCCCGGCCGATGTGGTGGAATTGGTAGACACGCTATCTTGAGGGGGTAGTGGCGCAAGCCGTGCCGGTTCGACTCCGGCCATCGGCACCAGATATTTCAATGAGTTGCAGCGATTTCGTGGTAGCTGTTGTACCCGGGACGGGTGGTGGATAGTTACTTTTTATACCCCTAAAAACCTAGTTAAGATATTGAAAAATATAATAAATATACCAGTTATTCAACTTGACAGAAATCATGGGCTGGCCTAGACTGCAGCTCTTTTGTTTGCCTCTCTGATCCAGAAAACGAATGCAGTCCGGATCCTGGTCACACCGGCCCCAAGAGATAAAAAACGATGCTGGATAATTATCTGCCTATCATGATTTTTATCGCCATTGGTATCGCCATTGGCGTTGGTCCGATAGTCCTGGGTTTCCTGCTGGCGCCCCACAAGCCGGATACGGAGAAGAATTCCCCCTTTGAGTGTGGCTTCGAGGCCTTCGAGGACACGCGTATGCGCTTTGACGTGCGCTATTACCTGGTTGCCATCCTGTTCATCATCTTTGATCTCGAGATTGCCTTCCTGTTTCCCTGGGCCGTGGTGCTCGATTCCATCGGCATGTTCGGCTTTGTGGCCATGATGGTGTTCCTTGGCATCCTGGTGATCGGCTTTATCTACGAGTGGCAGAAAGGGGCGCTTGAATGGGAATAGAAGGACTGCTCAAGGAAGGCTACGCCACCACCTCGGCTGATGCGCTGATCAACTGGGCCCGGACCGGGTCGATGTGGCCGATGACCTTCGGCCTTGCCTGTTGTGCCGTCGAGATGATGCAGGCCGGCGCCTCGCGCTATGACCTGGACCGCTTCGGTATCATCTTTCGCGGCAGCCCCCGCCAGTCGGATGTGATGATTGTGGCGGGTACCTTGTGTAACAAGATGGCACCGGCATTGCGCAAGGTGTATGACCAGATGGCCGAACCGCGCTGGGTGATTTCCATGGGGTCCTGTGCCAACGGCGGCGGCTATTACCATTATTCCTATTCCGTGGTGCGTGGCTGTGACCGCATCGTGCCCGTCGATATCTATGTGCCGGGTTGCCCGCCCACTGCAGAAGCCCTGTTGTACGGGATTATCCAGCTGCAGAACAAAATCAAGCGAACCAATACCATTGCCCGCTAGCGGGCTGCCAGGTTTATATCCAAAGTGACTGACTCTTCCCGCCAGCTTGCAGAGCAATTACAACACCGTTTCGGTGAAAGCCTGCAGGCGATCGTTGATTCGGTGGGTGAAGTCACTATTGAAATGGCCCCTGATACATTGCTGGATGTGGCCACTGCGCTGCGCGACGAGCCGGAATTTGCCTTTGAGATTCTGATGGATGTGTGCGGTGTTGACTATGCCAACTACGGCCGTGACGAGTGGGCCACCGAGGAATCAACCGGCTCCGGGTTCAGCCGTGGTGTCGAGGCGGCAACGGCCGGGCGACTGCAAGCCGTGACCGAAGACCTGCTGGTCGAGAAGCCACGGCAGTCAAAACGCTTTGCAGCGGTTTACCAGTTGTTATCCATCAGCAAAAACCGGCGCCTGCGGCTGAAGGTGTTCGCGCCGGATGACGACCTGCCGGTAATCCCCTCGGTGATTACTGTCTGGAACAGTGCCAACTGGAACGAGCGTGAGGCCTTTGATCTCTATGGCATCCTGTTTGACGGCCACCCGGACCTGCGACGCCTGCTGACGGATTACGGCTTTGTCGGCCATCCGTTCCGCAAGGATTTTCCGCTCAGCGGCAACGTCGAGGTGATCTACGATGCAGAAAAGCAGCGCGTGGTGTACCAGCCGGTGAGTATCGAGCCGCGCGTGCTGGTACCGAAGGTCATCCGTTCCGGGAAGGTGGATGCTGTTGACCTCATGCAGCAGGTCGAGGAAGCAGCTGCAGCCGCGGCCGGGGAAGAGACGGAATAACGCATGCCCGAGATTCGCAATTTCACCCTGAACTTCGGGCCGCAGCATCCTGCCGCACACGGCGTGTTGCGGCTGGTGCTGGAAATGGATGGCGAGGTGATTGAACGCGCCGACCCGCATATCGGCCTGTTGCATCGCGGCACCGAGAAACTTGCCGAGAGCAAGCCGTTTAACCAGAGCATCGGTTACATGGACCGCCTCGACTACGTGTCCATGATGTGTAACGAGCACGGCTACGTGCTGGCGATAGAAAAACTGCTCGGTATCGAGGCGCCGCTGCGTGCACAGTACATTCGTGTCATGTTTGACGAGATTACCCGTATCCTGAACCACCTCTTGTGGCTCGGTGCACACGGTCTGGACATCGGTGCCATGACGGTGTTCCTGTATGCCTTCCGCGAGCGCGAGGACCTGATGGACCTCTACGAGGCCGTGTCCGGTACGCGCATGCATGCCACCTATTACCGTCCCGGCGGTGTCTATCGTGATCTGCCGGAGAGGATGCCGCAGTACGAGGCGTCCAAATGGCACAGCCAGAAGGACGTGGACCGCAAGAATGAGCATCGCCAGGGTTCCATGCTGGATTTTATCGAGGCCTTTACCGGGCGTTTTCCGGGTTGCGTCGATGAATACGAAACCCTGCTGACGGACAATCGTATCTGGAAACAGCGTACTGTCGGCATTGGTGTGGTTTCGCCGGAGCGTGCCATGCAGCTGGGCTTTTCCGGTCCCATGTTGCGCGGCTCGGGTATTGAATGGGACCTGCGCAAGAAGCAGCCCTACGAAGTCTATGACCGCCTGCAGTTTGACATCCCGGTGGGTGTCACCGGCGACTGCTATGACCGTTATCTGGTGCGCATCGAGGAAATGCGGCAGTCGAACCGGATTATCAAGCAGTGCGTGGACTGGTTACGCAA
>JBATFE010000248.1:0-4883 GCA_049664445.1 Gammaproteobacteria bacterium | reverse complement strand
TCCCAGCACGTCCCTTTGACTCCAGCCAAAGATAATTTCTGCGTGCCGGTTCCAGTAGCTAATGTCACCCTTGCTATTGGTAGAAATCACGCCATCCATGGCCGATTCGATAATATTATGCAGCCGTGACTCATTGAGTCGTCGTATTTCATCTTCGGCTGCGGCAATTTCATCCAGCATGACATTTACCCCGTCATACAGATCACCGATTTCCCCCTTCTCGCCTGTTGCCAGGCGGCGGCTGAAATCGTGGTCATGACTGACAATCCGAAGAAATTCCGACAGGTTACGAAGTGGACGGCTAATGTAATGTCCGGCCAGAACAGCAAGAACCAGCGTAATGAGTAACACCCCAATCAGCAGCAGGACTGCTGTCAGCGCATATCCCTTGTACTGCTGTTTGATATTGATGGCATCGACCCAGATGGAGACCCAGCCATAGCGCTTGCCGCCATACATCACCGTGTGATGCATGAGAATATTTTCGTCGCCATAGACAATGGCAGATGCGCTCTCAGGGCTTATAAATTCCGGAAGTTCCTGGGGTACAGACTCATGAAAGTTGTAGCGAAACACTACGTTTTCATTGTTATCGCGCAATATAATGTGCTGTATGTCCTTGTAAATAAATAGCTCGTCAACAAGCTCAACCGCATTCTGCGGCGCCGGATCAGTAATCACCTTGACAAAGTCCACGTTCATGGCGGCCAGTCGCACGAGTAGATTTCCAACGGTCGCGTGCTGAATGCGCGCTACATCGCGTTGTGTGTTCATGATCAGACCGATCAATGAAACAGTCAGCGTAACCAGAAAAATGGCCATCACAAGGCGCGTTCGAATCCCTGGCGAGAAATCCCTTTTGGACATTTTCAGCCTTGCTGTTTGCCCGGATGGCGCAGAGCTCATTGCGCTGAGGCTTCGACAGGCAGTCGCGGGTCGCTGCCCCACTCACTCCAGCCACCCTCATAGATACTGACCGCCTTACCCAGCAGGCGCAGTGCCAGGTAGGAAGTTGATGATTCGCAGCCGCTGTTGCAATAGAGGATAACCTTGCCGTAGTCAGCCAGCTCCGTGTATAGCGCTTCCAGTGCTGGCCTCGACTTGAAGTAATAAATCCCTTGCTGCACTTCGAGGTTAAGATCCGAAGGAATATTGATGGCTGTTGGTATATGGCCCGGGCGGTCGGACTGTGAGCCGAACCCCTGGTATTCAATAGCCTCACGCGTATCGACGATGGCTATCGCTGGATTCTCAAGGGCCAGCAACACATGAAACCGGGTTGACATCAGACCGTGGTGGAAAGCAGCGCGGTAGACGACGGGTTGCCGTGGCGTAATATGAGTATCCGTGGGCAGACCCGCTTTTTTCCAGGCACGGAATCCGCCATTCAACAGTGCCACGTTGCTGTGGCCATACAGTGTCAGGGTCCAGAGTACCCGGGCGGCATCCCGGTAATTATCATAGCCATAAAGAATCACGAGATCATCGCGACGAACCCCGCGACGACTCAGCAGGTACTCGATTCTGGGCTGGGAAGCAACCCCTTTCCCCAAACTGCTGGCAAAGGCTTCTGCTGCGGGTAAATTGATTGCGCCGGCAATATGTCCACGCACATAGTCAGCGGGCGGGCGCGTATCAAGGATCACCACACCTGGCGCGTACATGCGCGCCTGCAACCAGCCGCTATCCACCAGCAGTGGCTCGTCTGCTGGTTCGTCCATAGCGGACGCATGTGCAAACACCGAAAAAGACAAGACAGCGATAAGCGCTGATAATATCGCACCGCAATGATACTGCCGTATCCCGAATGCTTTACTGATACCCATCTTCCACCTTTTTTGTTACTTGTTAGGTGATAAGTACTGTGCTTCAGTTGGTGTATTATACGCTATCAGCACATCCCATCAGCCCGATTGTTGCGCACACCCCGGCCAATCGTATCTCTGGAACAATCTATCCCGAAACAGTATCCTAGTGTGCATTGGCCATAGGGACCGGCAGGGCCGCCGTTGCCGCTACCCTGCACATCAGGGACCCCCCCTGCAGCCGGTGGCAGAGGTACCAGTGAAGGATGGCCAGACAGCGAAGCGCGCTACCAGAATTCCGGGTAACCTCATAATTAATTTGCGAAATCATGGCATTCAGCTCCTGCACAACCCGCAGGGTGCGCTCTGCGCACCCGCAACCAACGACTGTCTGTTCTCCGGGGTGGATATAGCGCACCCTGCACGGGCTGGTAAAATAAATCAGCGTTTCCCTGCAACCTGAAAATCAGCATGATTGACCCAGTATCGACAACATTCCCGGTTCTGCTCGTAGATGATGAGCCCCAGGTCTTGCGTAGCATTGACATGCTGCTGCGTTCGTCCGGTATCGACCCGGTGCTGGCCATTGAGGACAGTCGCAAGGTGCTACCGCTGTTATCCAAACAGTCAGTGGCCGCCATCCTGCTGGACCTGTCCATGCCGCATATCTCGGGCGAGGAACTGCTGGATACCATCACCACCGAGCACCCCGATATCCCGATTATCATTATTACCGCCACCAACGACCTGGACACTGCCGTCAAGTGTGTGCGCAGCGGTGCCTTTGACTACCTGGTGAAGCCGGTCGATGAGGACCAGTTACTGTCTTCGGTAAAGCGGGCCATGGAAATGAGCGCCCTGCGCAACGAGGTACTGACACTCAGAGAAAGCATCTTCGAGCGCGATGTACGCAACAAGGAAGCCTTTGCGGATATAGTCACCTGTGATGCGGCAATGCTTGCCATCTTCCGCTACCTGGTCGCCATTGCCGGGTCCATGCAACCGACATTGATCACCGGGGAAACAGGAACCGGCAAGGAACTGATCGCCCGCGCCATCCACCAGCTGTCGGGCCGCACCGGGGAATTCGTTGTCATCGATTCAGCCGGGCTCGATGACACCCTGTTTTCCGACAGCCTGTTCGGACATACCCGGGGGGCCTACACCAATGCCATCCAGGATCGCGAGGGACTGGTGGCACGCGCAAAAGGCGGCACCCTGTTTCTCGATGAAATCGGTGACCTGAGCGCAGCCTCGCAAATCAAGCTGTTGCGGCTTTTTCAGGAAAACACCTACTATCCGGTCGGCTCGGACAAACCACACCAGAGTGACGCCCGGTTCGTGGTTGCCACCCACCGGGACGTTGAGCAACTGGTCAGGGACGGTGCCTTCCGCAAGGATTTGTATTACCGGTTGCGCGCACACCGGGTTGAACTGCCACCACTGCGTGAACGCCATGATGATATCCCCCTGCTCATCGAGAATTTCATCAACGACGCGGCCATGTCGCTGGACAAACCGGTCCCTTCGGTTCCGGCTGAACTGACGGCATTGCTGCAGAGCTACGACTGGCCAGGCAATGTCCGTGAATTCAAGGCCGTCATATATGATGCCGTCGCGCGCAATGAAAAGGGCGTGCTGCCACTGCACAGCTTTCGTGAACTGCTCGGCGCGGATGACGCTGCCATGACCGATGCGCAGCATGATCGCGCTGGCACAACCCACATCGACACCCTGTTCCCCGATCGGCTGCCGACGCTCAAGGAGGCTGAAGACTTCCTGATTGATGCCGCGCTGCAACGCGCCAACGGCAATCAGGGCACCGCAGCCGCCATACTGGGCATGTCACGCCAGGCATTAAACAAACGTATCGTGCGCCGCAGGAAGGCCGGCTAATCAATGTAACCCCGCATTTACATCACTCGTAGTACCCGGGCGATGCATGCAACTACGCCCTGACCTGCCCCCTGTGACAGAGGCGATCCAGCCGCTTTAGCCTGCGACATTTATTGCTATTGCAACTATTGTCGCAGTCCAATAATTTGCATGTATATTTCATATCTTATTGTTTAATAGTGCTTATTATTATTTCCGGTAACCAGGGCATGCAATTATTGTCGCTATTGCATGGGCGCCGCGCCGTCCTCCTAGTATACTATATCCTACTGATTTATAAGTATATAATTTAGATTATCGGTAATTGGCACACGACCTGCAACGTATTTACCTGCCGGAAGGGAAAATGGATTTTTACTGACCGGACTCCCAACACCACCGTCGCGGGAGACACGCCCAGGGAAGGGTTAACATCGCATGGAACGCACCGGCCCCAGGGATGGGGCCGGCCAATTTTTTACCGGGATCCTGCGTTAAGGAACATAGGGGAGAAAAGGATTTCTCTGTACCGGCATGCCGCCACCGTCGCGGGATACTACGCCCATAAAGGGCTTGAACATCGCATGGAACGCACCGGCCCCAGGGATGGGGCCTTTTTTTAACTGCCGCCCACGAATAAAGTATACATGCAAACCAGGCACTACCTCAAATAATGCGGGGACAAGTCAGGACATGAGGTAAACGGGGTGTTGCGAGCACCCTGAAGGAAGTTAGCGTTGATGTTTCACAGCACGATCCTGTACACGCCGCGAACCACCATCAGACGGCGGCTGGTTGCTAGCCAAGATAATCAAACAGCGACAGGCCCTGGACTTTTGCAAACACCTGTTCGGATGCCTGCAGGGCGAGCAGCTGCTGGTTAAAACGCGATATTGCCTCGGTATAGTCCAGGTCAACCAGGTCAGACTGTTCTTTCTCCAGTACCAGCCCGAAAGATTCATTGGTAGCGCGCTGATCATCAACAGCACGCAATCTGGAGCCGACATCCGCACGCAGGGTGAGGATCTTGTTCATTGCACTATCGATATCAGTGAGCGTATCGGCCGTGACGGCACCGGCTGCCAGTGCATCGGCAAAGTCATTCAGAATATCGAAACTGCTGGTTATCCCGCCTGCCGCGGCATCCACACCCTGAAAGATGCTCGCGCCATTATCGGCCGCCGCAATCTGGCGTGTTTGACT
>JBATFE010000247.1:0-1627 GCA_049664445.1 Gammaproteobacteria bacterium | reverse complement strand
CCTTGCGTTCCTCGCCCCTCCGGGGGCGCGTACAACTCGCGATCTCGCGCTGCTCGATTCGCTCAAACAGGGTGCGCGCCTTGATCCCGGATTGGCTGCGGTACTCAGTGAGTGCAAACGGGAAGGGGCGGCTGGTTTTAGGGGTTGGTTTTGAATTTCCCCCCGTCTGGCGCAGCCGAGCATCGCAGTGGAAACCGGGATAAGCTCGCGCCCTGTTTGAGCGCAGCGAGTTGCGCGAGCGCCGGTTTGTACGAGAAGCACAGGAAACCCGCGTAGCGGGCAAGCCATCGGGATCGCCTTTCTTTTGGGTACTTTTCTTTGGCGGAGCAAAGAAAAGTACCTCGCCCGAATGGGCGAAACATAAAGGTAAAAATATTCTCTGCATTCAGCATAGACATGTGGGCTCAAACAAATCGTATGCATGAAAAATCGATATTTATAAATATGAATAATCAGAAACCAAAAAGACCCTGGTACCGAGAGCCCTGGGTATGGCTGATCATCGCCTTGCCCATGACCGCCGTTATCGCCAGCATGTTCACCATCTACAAGGCGGTCAGTACTGCTGACGGACTGGTGGTCGACGACTACTACAAGCGCGGCAAGGCCATCAACATGGACCTTGCCCGTGATGCGGCGGCGCTGCGTTATCAATTCAAGGCCAGTATCGATTTTGATTTACGCGATAACCGTGTGCAGATATTGCTGGAGAGTGCAGCCGGGGACTTGCCGGCGACGTTGAACTTTGCCCTGCTGCATCCCACGCAGGCCGGTTATGACCAGGTGCTTGTCCTGCAGCATGGCGGCGACGGTGTGTATACAGGTGCGATCGACGAGGTGGGACGCGGCAACTGGTACCTGCAACTGGAGGCCGATGACTGGCGACTGTCGGGCAGTATGCGAATACCGCAAACGGAAACGACGGTGCTGTTGCCGATGGACGTGGCCGGGTAACAGGCAACGACATTCCGGCAGATGAACGTTCGAATCAATGTGATTCAGTGCCGCTGTCGTAACAATGAACAGAGTGTGTTGTGATAAATCTGGCACCGCTTCAGCGAGTGCGTGTTAAACGAGACCGCTATGAATCTTGAATCCCTGACTGCTGCGTTCCTGGTGGGCCTGCTGGGCGGTACCCATTGTATCGGTATGTGCGGTGGCATCGTCGGTGCACTGAGTTCCGGTCTGTCGCTGGATGTGCAGACCTCGCGGCGCCGGCTCGTTGCCGCGCAGCTGGCCTACAACAGCGGTCGCATCAGCAGTTACACGGTTGCCGGCATATTGCTGGGATTGTTCGGGCAACAACTCGGTGAATCGGGCGTGCTGCAGGGTTTCCCGGTGGGCCGTATCGTGGCGGGCGTCATCATGATCCTGTTTGGCATCTACCTGGCCGGCTGGTGGCACTCGCTGCTGTTCCTGGAGCGGGCAGGGGCGCATCTGTGGAAGTATATCGAGCCACTGGGGCGGCGCTTCATCCCGGTTCGCAGTGCGGCTCAGGCTTACCTGCTGGGGCTGGTGTGGGGCTGGCTGCCCTGTGGCATGGTCTATGCGGTGCTGGCACTGGCACTGGCGAGTGGTTCCGCGCTCGCGGGCGGCAGCATCATGCTGGTTTTCGGGCTGGGTACCC
>JBATFE010000246.1:0-1684 GCA_049664445.1 Gammaproteobacteria bacterium | reverse complement strand
GGAAAAGACGGGTTTGCCACCCGGCACACTTGTTCATGTCGGTGATGTTCTGGAAACCGTCACCAGGATGTCAGTGATTGATTACAGCAAGGAAAACATTGAAGAGCAGCAGATACACTCGGTCGATGAAGTTCTTAAATACAAGGATAGTGACACTGTTACATGGGTAGTTATCGAGGGTCTGGCAGACGTCGGTATTGTCGAAAGCATCGGGGCGCTATTCAACGTACACCAACTGGTGCTTGAAGATATTCTGAATACTCACCAGCGTCCCAAGTTCGAGGAATATGATGATCATCTGTACATTGTGCTCAAATGTTTGCTATCTGAAGATGAAGACTTCAGCGTTGGCTATGAGCAGATAAGCCTTCTGGTTCTTGAAAATTTTGTTTTCCTGTTCAAGGAAAAAACCGATGATCTTTTCCGGCCCGTGCAGCTAAGAATCAGGGCCAGCAAGGGCCGCTTCAGGAGTCTGGGGGCGGATTATCTTATGTACGCGATCCTGGATACTGTTGTCGATCAAAACTTTATCCTGATAGATGCGCTTGATAACGCTATCACCTCGCTTGAAGAAAATTTACTAGCCTCTGAACCAACGCGGTCTGCACTTAATACGATCCAAAGGCTTAAAAGGGAAATAATTGTTATAAGACGGCATGTTTCACCCGTCAGGGAATTGATGGCCGGCCTGTTGCGCAGTGAATCCGGCTTGATTCAGGAAAAAACACACATCTACCTCAGGGACGTGTCTGACCATGCAATACGTGTCATAGAGTCGATTGAATCATACCGGGATATACTGTCAGGCCTGCTGGACATCTACATCTCGAAAGTTAACAACAAAATGAATGAGGTGATGAAGGTGTTAACAGTATTTGCTTCAATTTTCATTCCCCTGACCTTTCTGGTGGGTATCTACGGCATGAACTTTGAGTATATGCCTGAGCTCGAATGGAAATGGGCATACCCCGCACTGTGGGTCGCGTTTATTACGATTCCCGCCAGTCTGCTTGTTTATTTCAAAAAGAAGAAATGGCTGTAATGTTTATTCAGTTATTCGGCCTGACATGTATCCCCCAGCCCAGAGCGACTCTTTTTTAATCGTGGCGGGTGGGGTATGAGCCATCGTGAAGCACACAGGTCGCATCGTATCGGCTGGTTGCGTGCGGCTGTTCTGGGGGCAAATGATGGCATTGTTTCTATAGCGAGTCTTGTTATCGGCGTTGCATCTGCCCGGACTGCGCATGAAGATATCCTTCTTGCCGGAGTGGCTGGCCTGGTTGCAGGTGCAATGTCCATGGCCGCCGGTGAGTATGTTTCGGTTAGTTCCCAGTCAGACACAGAAAAAGCAGACCTTGAACTTGAGAAACGCTCTTTACTCGATGACCTCGAGTTTGAACGAAAGGAGCTCGCAACTATTTATGAAGAAAGAGGGCTTGATCCAGCGCTGGCAAAACAGGTTGCAGAACAGCTCATGGCCCATGATGCATTGGGAGCGCATGCAAGAGATGAGCTCGGCTTGTTTGATAGTGCCAGAGCACGACCCATTCAGGCCGCCTTGTCATCAGCCGGCACATTCACCATTGGTGCGGCATTGCCATTACTGGCTGCATGGGCAGTATCCGGGCCGCAACTTATACCAGTCGTTGCCGCATTCTCACTTGTATTCCTGGCAGTGCTGGGT
>JBATFE010000245.1:0-12482 GCA_049664445.1 Gammaproteobacteria bacterium | reverse complement strand
TTCAGGCGCGTGGCAACATCCCGCACCATGTCCTCGACAAATTTTGGATTGTCGTAAGCCTTTTCGGTAACGTATTTCTCATCGGGACGTTTTAGCAGTCCGTAGAGTTCACAGGAGGCCTCGTTTTCTATCATGTCAATGAGGTCCTCGATCCAGACAAAGCCGTTGGTTTCGGCATTGACAGTGACGTGGGAGCGCTGGTTGTGCGCGCCGTAGGCAGAGATCTTCTTGGAGCAGGGGCACAGGCTGGTAACCGGTACCACAACCTTGATATTCATTTTCGGCTTGCCATCGATGATTTCACCAATCAGGGTGACATCGTAATCCAGTAGACTCTCGACACCGGAAACAGGCGCTGTCTTGTTGACGAAGTAGTTGAAACTCATCTCGATGTGGCCTGAATCGGCTTCCAGGCGTTCGGTCATCTCCTTCAGCATTTCCCGAAACGATTCAACGGTGATTTCCCGTTCGTGGGTGTTCAGGATCTGCACGAATCGCGACATGTGCGTGCCCTTGAAGTTATGCGGCAGATTGACGTACATGTTGAAGGTGGCAATGGTGTGCTGCTCACCGACGGAGCGGTCTTTCACGCGGACCGGGTGACGTATGTCCTTGATTCCGACCTTGTCGATGGGAATCCGCCGGCTATCGGTACTGTTTTGCACATCCGCAATACTGTCCTGCTTGTCGTGTGCGAGTTCGTTGGATTTCATCGTGTGGGTCCGAGTGTTGTCTGTAAGTAGTTGACTTGCCGAAGAGTGAGAGCCTACCGGCCGTTGTAAAAGGAGCCAATCCACCCGAAGGGGTAATTTTCATGCGTGTGCCTGCGTGGCGGATGAGGCGCTCGTATTCCTGAGTGATTTAGTCAGAATATTACCTGAGCAGCGCGGCGGGCGCAATTTGTAAAACCGCGAGGCTGATAAATTATCTTTCTCTCTCAATAATATAGCTTGATATCCAGCGCAAGGGATCGGCGCTGTCAGAGAAGCCCGAGAGGCTCTCCATGGCCTCGTTGTGCAATTCCAGCGCGCGCTGGCGGGCAGCTGCCATGCCGATAAGTGCCGGGTAGGTGGACTTTTCGTTGGCCTGGTCCATTCCCGGGTTCTTGCCGAGGGTCCTGGCTTCACCCTCTACATCGAGAATGTCGTCGCGTATCTGAAATGCCAGCCCGATGCACTTGGCATAATGATCCAGTTTATCGATGTCTGATTGCTCCGCGGTCTTGCCGCACAGTGCACCCATGACAACGCCGGCACGAATCAACGCGCCGGTCTTGTGAATATGCATGTCTTCCAGTTCGGCGATATTCAGTGTCTGCCCTGTCGCGGACAGGTCAATGGCCTGGCCGCCCGCCATACCGCGGGAACCGGACGCCAGTGCCAGTGTCTTCAACATGCGCAGGCGTGTGGATTCACTGATGCCATCAACAAGACCGCTGGACAGCACCTGAAAGGCGAGGGATTGCAAGGCATCACCGGCCAGGATGGCGATGGCTTCGCCGAAGGCACGGTGACAACTGGGTTTGCCGCGTCGCAGGTCATCGTCATCCATGGCGGGCAGGTCATCGTGGATCAGGGAATAGGCGTGAATGAGTTCAATGGCGCAGGCCGGTCGATCGAGCGCCTCTTTCCCGGCGCCTACCGCATGACCACCGGCATAGACAAGCACGGGACGAATGCGTTTACCGCCACCCATGACCGTGTAGCGCATCGCCTCGTGGAGTGTCGCGGGGAGTGTTCTCGCGGCTGGCAGCCAGGCATCAAAGGAACATTCGAGTCGTTCCTGGCACTGTGCCATGAACGTTGCGAGTGCAGCGTCACGCATCTTCACTGTCGAAGGGCTCGATATCATCTCGGCCGCTTTTCTTCATCAGGATTTCGACTTTTTGTTCAGCGTCTTTCAGTGCCTGTTGACAGGTACGGGATAACTGCACGCCGCGTTCAAAGTGGCTGAGTGAATCCTCCAGGCTCAGATCGCCCCTTTCCATGGTTTCCACGAGGGTCTCCAGTTCTTTCAGCGAGGCCTCAAAATCGGTCTTTTCGGGTATTTTTTTTGCCATGACTTGAATCTTTTTGAGAATCGGCCTACGTTACCCCACCGCGGTAATGGTGGTCAATCGAGAGGCCTGTACACCCGGGGTGATGGTCCGGGTTGACGCCGTAAGCCACTCGGATTAGAGTACCTCATATTAGACTTTGTCTAAACAATGCCCGGGGCCTTCGGCCTTCTCTATCTAAACGAAATTTACGAGGACATTATTATGGATTTGAAAGGCAGCTCAACAGAACAGAACCTGAAGGATGCGTTTGCCGGTGAGTCACAGGCCAACCGTCGTTACCTGTATTTTGCAGCCAAGGCCGATGTTGAAGGATACAACGATGTCGCCGCTGTTTTCCGCTCCACGGCAGAAGGCGAAACCGGCCACGCACACGGCCATCTCGAATATCTGGAAGCGGTCGGTGACCCGGCTACCGGCCTCCCCATCGGTGCCACCTCGAATAACCTGAAAGCCGCAATTGCCGGTGAAACCCATGAATACACGGACATGTATCCTGGCATGGCCAAGTCTGCACGTGACGAAGGTTTCGACGAAATCGCTGACTGGTTCGAGACGCTGGCCAAGGCCGAGCGCTCACATGCCAATCGCTTCCAGAAAGCGCTGGACACACTGGAAGATTAGGGATTGCATTGAAAAATGCGGTCTGAAAAGGAGGGGCCGGTTTTTCCGGCCCCTTTGCATTGGGCATTCAAACAGGGAAGCTATAAATGACATCAACAACCGAGGGTACACGCGAGGGCAGTCTGGAAGCGCCGACCCGGCATGCGCTTGACTGGACCGGCCCATCGTTCTACGACGAAGAGAACCTCTTCAGGGAACTGCAACGGGTCTTCGACATCTGTCACGGCTGCCGTCGCTGTTTTAACCTGTGCAACTCGTTTCCGACGTTGTTCGATGCCATTGACGAGTCCGACACCATGGAGCTCGATGGTGTGGCGCGAGAAGCCTACTGGGATGTCGTTGATCACTGTTACCTGTGTGATATGTGCTACATGACAAAGTGTCCCTATGTGCCGCCGCATGAATGGAATGTAGATTTTCCGCACCTGATGTTACGTGCCAAGGCCGTCAGGTTTAAAAAGGGCAAGGCGCGAATGCGTGATCGCATACTGACGTCAACCGATACCGTCGGCAAGCTGGCCGGCATTCCTGTTGTGGTGCAAATGGTCAACGCCACCAATAAAAGCAGCCTTGGCCGCAAGGCGCTGGACAGGTTTCTGGGGGTGCATCCCGATGCAATACTCCCCGAGTACCATGCAAAGACCTCGCGCAAGCGGATTGGCAAGGGTGCTGGTACAGCGGACTCGGCCGTGCCGGCCGGGCCAACCACCGGCAAGGTGGTGCTGTATACGACCTGCTACGGCAATTATAACGAACCCGGCATCAACCAGGACCTGGTTGCGATCCTGCAGCATAATGACATAGCGGTCACGCTGGCCCGCAAGGAACAGTGTTGCGGCATGCCAAAGCTTGAACTGGGGGACCTGGACGCCGTCAAGGCAGCACGTGATGCCAATATCCCCGAGCTGCTGAAACTGGTAGACGAGGGCTGGGATATTGTGGCGCCGATCCCTTCTTGTGTGTTGATGTACAAACAGGAACTGCCGCTGATGTTCCCTGATGATACTGACGTTGCGAGGGTGCGCGATGCTATCTTCGACCCGTTTGAGTACCTGATGCTACGGCATAAACACGGGCTGCTGAAGACCGATTTCAAGACATCGCTGGGCAAGATTTCCTACCATGTGGCGTGCCACCTGCGGGTGCAGAACATCGGCATGAAGACGCGTGACCTGCTGCAACTGATTCCGGATACGTCCGTTGAACCGATTGAGCGTTGCTCCGGGCACGATGGCACCTATGCGGTTAAACGAGAATGCCATGAAATCTCCATGAAAATCTGTCGCCCGGTTGTCAACAGTGTGAAGAAAGCAGAAGCGGCACATTACAGCAGTGACTGCCCGATGGCCGGGCACCAGATCGAGAACGGGCTGGAGAACGGCAAGGCGCCGGAACATCCGCTGACGCTGTTGCGCATGGCCTACGGAATATAAAACAGGGCTATACCGGCGAGGAAACCGGAGAGAACAGTGACCTTGCCTGTTGCCCCGGCTCTTTTTCATCGAACACACAGGGAATGAGCATGGATAAATTGACCCGCAGTGACCTCTACAGCCTTGAGCAGTATGCCGAAAACCGCCCGGAGATTCGTGCGCGGGTGATGAAGCACAAGAAGAACCGCATCATTCACATTGGCCCGGTGGCGAGCCTTTATTTCGAAGATCGTCAGACGATTCAGTATCAAATCCAGGAAATGCTGCGCGTTGAACGTATCTTCGAGGCCAGCGGTATCGAGGAAGAACTGGCTGCCTATAACCCCTTGATTCCCGATGGCAGCAACTGGAAGGCGACCTTCATGATTGAGGAACCGGATGTTGAAAGGCGCCGCGAATTGCTGGCCAGCCTGGTCGGAATTGAAGACCGTGTCTGGGTACGGGTCGATGGCAACGAGCAGGTGTTTGCCATTGCAGATGAAGACATGGACCGGGACACGGAAGAGAAAACCTCCTCGGTACACTTCCTGCGTTTTGAATTATCTGAAAAAATGCTCGCGGATATCAGGCAGGGTGCGGCCCTGGGTGTCGGCATTGCCCATCGGAACTATTCGCACGAGATTGAACCCGTTACGGATTCGATACGGAACGCCCTGATCGCCGACCTGGCGTGACCGGTTTTCCTGAAATCAACCGGTTCCCAACCGGATTCACTGCGGGTTCGCTTTGCTGCAGGCAGCACGGTAAACTGCGCACCCCATGAAAACCGGACAACAGGTTCAGACGTCTTTGCGCTGTGCGCTGCTGGTCGTATTACTGTGTTCTATACCCGCGATGACAGCTGCGTACGACGAGGAAGAGACCGGTGGCTGGCGCCAGGATCATATCGAGAAACCGGATGTCTGGGTAGAGCAGGATGTGGTGCTGCCGGCCTATCCGGAAAAGAAGAACCTCATGGATCTGGGGATTGCCGCAGATGACATGCAATTTACCGTTTACCTGGACAAGCCTTCGTTGCTGCCGGGCAAAGATGGCGTGGTGCGTTATACGGTGGTACTGGTTTCGCCTTCAGGTCTGTGGAATGTCTCCCACGAAGGCCTGCGCTGTGGCGAGAAGCAATACCGCCGCTTTGCCTACGGTATCGATGGCAGCTGGCAACCACTGAGTAATTCACCCTGGCGGGACGTGCGCGAAAGCGGTGCCAATCGTTATCGCGGCATACTTTACAAGCGCTACTTTTGTAATCCGATGCGTCCCAACCAGTCTGTTGAGGAAATGATCGACAGCTTTAGCGAGACCTGGCATGAAAATATGTAAGCAATTCTGTTCCGGACTAACCCTTATCTTTCTATCATTATGAGTGCTGTTTACGACGCCGCGGCCATCGAGGTGTTGAGTGGCCTGGATCCGGTTCGCAAGCGCCCGGGTATGTACACTGACACCGTACGGCCCAATCACCTGGCACAGGAAGTGATCGATAACAGTGTCGACGAGGCGGTTGCCGGCCATGCCTCACGGCTGGACGTAAAGATTTACAAGGACGGCTCACTGCAGGTGCGCGATAACGGCCGCGGAATGCCGGTGGATATCCACCCGGAGGAAGGCATCCCGGGCGTAGAGGTAATTCTTACGCGGCTGCATGCAGGCGGAAAGTTCTCAGCCAGAAACTACCAGTTCTCCGGTGGCCTGCACGGTGTCGGTGTCTCGGTTGTCAATGCCCTGTCAAAGCACCTGGAAGTGTGGGTACGTCGCGGCGGCAAGGAATACAACATGGCCTTTGCCGATGGCGAGAAGATGTCTTCGCTGGAAGAGGTTGGCAAGGTCGGTAAACAGAACACCGGCACCACGCTGCGCTTCTGGCCGGACCCGCAGTATTTCGACTCCGCAAAATATTCCCTGCCACGCCTCAAGCATGTATTGCGCGCCAAGGCGGTGTTGTGTCCGGGCCTGCAGGTGACGATGGAGGACGAGGCCAGTGGCGAGAAACTGGAATGGTGCTATGCCGATGGTCTGCGCGATTACCTGACGGGTGAACTGGGTGACACCCCGCTGTTGCCGGAAGAACCGTTTGTCGGGCGCATGGAGGGCAATAATGAAACGGCAGAGTGGGCGCTGGCGTGGCTGGCCGAGGGTGGCGAGCCGGTGGCAGAGAGCTACGTCAACCTGATCCCTACCGTACAGGGCGGTACGCATGTGAACGGTCTGCGTATGGGTCTGACTGAAGCCGTTCGCGAATTTTGCGAATTTCGCAACCTGTTGCCGCGTGGCGTCAAGCTCAGCCCGGAAGACGTCTGGGATAATTGCAGCTATATCCTGTCGGTCAAGCTGCTGGACCCGCAGTTCAGTGGACAGACCAAGGAACGGCTGTCATCGCGTGAATGTGCTGCCTTCGTTTCCGGTGTGGTCAAGGATGCGTTTGGCTTGTGGCTCAATCTTCATACCGAAATGGGTGAGCGCATTGCCTGGCTGGCAATCGAGCGGGCGCAAACACGTCAGCGTGCCGGCAAGAAGGTCATTCGCAAGAAAGTGACATCCGGGCCGGCGCTGCCGGGCAAGCTGGCTGACTGTACCTCCACCGACAGCGAACGTTCCGAACTGTTCCTGGTGGAGGGTGACTCGGCCGGGGGCTCTGCCAAGCAGGCAAGGGACCGGATTTTCCAGGCTATCATGCCGTTGCGTGGCAAGATACTGAACACCTGGGAAGTGGATTCTTCCGAGGTGCTGGCGTCGCAGGAAGTGCACGATATCTCCGTTGCTATCGGTGTCGAGCCCGGTGTCAACAACCTCAAGAACCTGCGCTACAGCAAGATCTGCATTCTTGCCGATGCCGACTCGGACGGTGCGCATATTGCGACCCTGTTGTGCGCACTGTTCCTGCGGCATTATCGTGCACTGGTCGAGGCTGGTAATGTGTACGTGGCCATGCCGCCCCTGTACCGTATCGACGCCGGCAAGGAAGTCTTCTATGCGCTGGACGATGCCGAGAAGCAGGGCGTGCTTGACCGTATCGCGGCAGAGAAAATCAAGGGCAAGGTGATGGTGCAGCGTTTCAAGGGCCTCGGTGAGATGAACCCGTTACAGTTGCGCGAGACCACCATCGCACCGGAGACGCGGCGGCTGGTGCAGCTGACGATTGACTCGGATGACGACACTCACAAGGTGATGGATATGTTGCTGGCCCGTAAACGTGCCGGTGACCGTCGCATCTGGCTGGAGTCCAAGGGCGATCTGGCTGAAGCCTAGGGTGAATGGCGCTTGCGAAGCGCTCCTACAACAATAGATGCACCTGTAGGAGCGGATCGTGTCCGCGAAGAGGGTTACCTCGTTCGAAAAATGATGCACGTGTTCCAACCGATAACTAACAGATAATTCTGATATGGAAACCATTGAACTCGACTACGAAGGCATCGAACAGCTGCCGCTGAAGACCTTCACCGAGAAGGCCTACCTGGATTACTCCATGTATGTCATCCTCGATCGTGCATTGCCCCACATCGGTGACGGCCTGAAACCGGTGCAACGTCGCATTGTCTATGCAATGTCGGAGCTTGGCCTGCAGGCGACGGCCAAGCACAAGAAATCAGCGCGCACGGTGGGTGATGTGCTGGGCAAGTTCCATCCGCACGGGGACAGCGCCTGCTATGAAGCCATGGTGCACATGGCACAGCCCTTTACCTATCGCTATCCCCTGATTGACGGGCAGGGCAACTGGGGTTCACCGGACGATCCGAAATCGTTTGCGGCGATGCGCTACACAGAGGCACGCCTGGCGTCCTATGCCGAGGTGCTGCTCAGCGAACTGGGACAGGGTACCGTTGAATGGTCGCCGAACTTCGACGGTACACTGGATGAACCGGTGCTGCTGCCTGCACGCCTGCCCAATGTGTTACTCAATGGCGCCGCCGGCATCGCCGTGGGCATGGCAACCGACATTCCTCCGCATAACCTCGTGGAAGTGGCGCAAGCGGCGGTGTTGTTACTGGATAAGCCGAAAACTACCCTCGACGAGCTATGCGAGATTATCCAGGGGCCGGACTTCCCGACCGGTGCCGAGATCATTACACCGCGGGCAGATTTGATAACGGCCTACAAGACCGGACATGGCAGTGTCCGCATGCGTGCCTGCTATGAAGTGGAGAATGGCGAAATCGTCGTCACTGCCTTGCCGTACCAGGCCTCCGGCGGCAAGGTGCTGGAGCAGATTGCCGCACAGATGGTGGCGAAGAAGCTGCCGATGGTCGAGGACCTGCGTGATGAGTCTGATCACGAGAACCCGACGCGCCTGGTTATCGTGCCGCGTTCCAACCGTGTGGATACCGGGGCGTTGATGTCACACCTGTTTTCCAGCACCGACCTGGAACGCAGTGCACGCATGAACCTGAACATGATCGGACTGGATGGCCGCCCCAGAGTCAAGGACCTGCGCGTCATCCTGAAGGAGTGGCTTGAATTCAGGACGGACACGGTCCGGCGCCGCCTGGAATACCGGCTGGACAAGGTCAACCGTCGTTTGCACCTGCTTGAAGGCCTGTTGATTGCCTACCTCAACCTGGATGAAGTCATCCACATTATCCGTACCGAGGACAAGCCAAAACAGGCATTGATCAAGCGCTTCGACCTGACCGAACTTCAGGCAGACTACATTCTCGATACCCGCCTGCGTCAGCTGGCGCGTCTTGAAGAGATGAAGATCAAGGGTGAGCAGGATGAACTCGCCAGTGAACGTGATGCGCTGATGCAGACACTGGCGTCCAAACAGCGATTGAAGACCCTGATCAAGAAGGAGATCCAGGCGGATACAGAAAAGTATGGCGATGCGCGGCGTTCACAGCTGGTTGATCGTGCGCCGGCACAGGCACTGGATGAAACGGCACTGATACCCAGCGAACCGGTCAGCATCGTGCTGTCAAAAAATGGCTGGGTGCGTGTCGCCAAGGGGCACGAGATCGATCCGCTGGAAATGAGTTACAAGGCGGGTGATGCGTTTGCAGCCATTGCACGCGGTCGCAGCAATCAACTTGCGGTGTTCATGGATTCGGCCGGCAAGACCTATGCATTGCCGGCGCATACATTGCCGTCGGCACGTGGCCAGGGTGAGCCCCTGAGCGGTCGTCTGAAACCGGCAGATGGCGCGCGCTTCGTTGGCGTGATGGCGGGTGATCCCGGGCAATTGTTCCTGCTTGCCAGTGATTCAGGGTACGGTTTTGTCACCAGGCTGGGTGACATGTACACGCGCAACAAGGCTGGCAAGGCAACCCTGTCGGTGCCCAGGGGTGCAAATGTACTGATGCCGGTGGCGGTAAGGTCACTGCAGGATGACTGGATTGTTGCCGTGTCATCAGAAGGGTACATGCTGGTAATACCCCTGGCCGAGTTACCGCAAATGAGTCGTGGTAAAGGTATCAAGATCATCAATATCCCGTCGGCGAAACTCAGGAGCCGGGAAGAGTTTGTTGCATCGATTGACTGTATTCAGGACGGCGAGAAACTGACCGTGTACGCGGGCAAGAAGTACAAGACCATGAGGGCTGTTGAAGTGGACGAGTTTGCCGGTGAGCGTGGTCGGCGCGGACGCAAGTTGCCGCGTGGCTATCAGAAGGTGGATCGAATTCGTGTAGAGAAAAAATAGCCTGGCAGTCGCATTATTTCCCCTGCTGGCGCTTTAATTCCTCCAGTCTGGCCAGGACCCTGTTGGCGCGCTCGACGCGCTCCCGCAGTTCCTGGTCCTCGGGGTCCAGTGCAAGACCCTCGGTCCACAGGCGGACGGCGGACAGGACGTTGTCCGAGCGATACTGGGCGTCACCGGCAATAATCAGTTCGTCGACGCGGGCGTTAACAGCATTGTCAAGGTCGTCCTGAATGGCAAGAACGTCCTGGTGCTGTCGTGCAGATGAGGGTATCTGTGCAAATGTTGCACGTGCGACCAGCAGGTCATCCCCGGCAAGTGCCTGCTGCGTTTCTTCCAGCAGTATCCTGGTTTCATTCTTTTGCTGCAGTTTGACCTTCTGCTGCTTCTTCACCTTTTTGATGGTGGCCTGCTTGTTTGCAACCTGTTTCCGGGATGCTTTGATTGTACTGATTTCTGACAACAGGGCATCGGCCTGAGGTGTCTGGTGCAGGGCTGCAGAGAGTTGCAAACACTCCTCGGCGGTATCCAGGTTTTCGCTGTGCATGGCGTATTCGCCGTGTTCAAGGAGTTTTACCGAGAGCTCAACGGCTTCTCTCGCATTGCGCTTGTTTTCCCAGCGCTGTCCAAGGCTGGGTGATGCAAGATTGATCTTCTCCTGGTAAAGTTTTTGCTGCTCCAGCATGAAGTTGGCGCGGGAAATCAGTTGTTCACGTTCATTGGTTTTCAACTGCTCGACGCGTTCCTGCTCGATTGTGTTACGCAGTTCCCGCAGCAGCGTGCTATGCGGGACTTTCTGCAGCGCGCCTGAAAGCAGTCGAACCGCACCCAGCAGGTCGTTGTCCTTCTCCAGGGCACTGGCATCCGCAAATACTGCAGCCTCGTATGCTGATTCCTGGCTGGTGATCCATACCTGGACTTCCGCTGTATCCAGCGACGGGTATTTACCCGTTAGCTGCCGTGCACGTGCATAGTCATGCTGTTTGATTAAAGGCTCCAGGTCCTCCGGACCGTCCTGTCCGATGTGTATTGTTTCCATCTGGGAGCAGCCTGCCAGCACCGGCAGTAATACTGCAGCCAAGACTCGCACCAGCCTAGACATCACTGTCACTCACTGATTCATTGCGCAGAATTTCATCCAGCTGTTTTTCGATAATTTCCTGGTAGTCTGCCGTCAGGCATTCAACAAGATAGGTACTGACAGGCTGGCTGATGCCTCTGAGCCGTATCGACTGGTATTCACCGGCCAGCACCCGCCCTGATATGTCGTCACGTGCATACATTTCCCGTGAAATAACGATCTGCCCGCTGTTTGTTATGCCGCACAGGCGCGAGGCAAGATTTACAGTGTCACCAACCACTGTATATTCCATACGATCATGCGAGCCCATGTTGCCCGCCAGCATGCTACCGGTATTGATACCGATCCTGAACTGTACCGGAAACTGGCCCATTGCTTCCCGCTGCCTGTTTTCATGCGTAACCAGTTGCTGCATCAACAACGCACAGCTGACGGCATGAAAGGCATGGTCCTCGTCATCTTCAGGTGCCCCGAATACGAGCATCACACCATCACCCATGTATTTGTCGACAATGCCGTGATTCAGGGCGCAGGCACATGTGATGAGACTGAAATAGCGATTCAGCATGCTTACCAGATCTTCCGCACTGGTTTTTTCGGAGATTCGGGTGAACCCGGAGATGTCGGCAAACAGGACACTGCCCTCGATGCGTTTTCCACTCAGGGCCACGTTGTCGAGGTTGGAGAGGATCTGCCTGGCAACGCCAGGCGACACGTAGCGGGACAGGGCGCTCTTGACCTGTGATTTTTCCAGCATACCCTCGGCCATCTCGTTGAACGCTTCCATGAGCAGGCCCAGTTCATCCTTGCGACGTTCCTTGAAGCGGAACGTGTATTCACCGTTGCCAATCGCCCGGCTGGCGTCGACCAGTTTATCGATGGGTTGCGTGATGCGGCGACCCAGTGCGAAAGCCATGGCGATACTGAGGGCGATTATCATCAGGGTTGCACCGCTAATGGCCTGCACAGCACGGCGTGTTGATTGTGTCATTCCGGATTGACTGAACGTCACCAGTGCATGTCCGGCTGTCACCTTCTGGAAGACTATCGGCCGGACAAATGACATGACTGTCTGGCGTCTCCTGCCCGTTAACGGTTGCCACTCCCAGGTAATGGAATCGGACGGTCCCTGCATCGTTTGCTGCAAGGCATTGCGTGTCAGCAGATTGTTTTCCTCGTGCAGCACACCGGCGCGGGAAATAATTTCACCATCGAGGCTGGCAATGGCTGTTCCCAGGACGCTGCCGTTGTTCGAGAAACCGCTGGTGATGGCATCGAGCGCGCGTTCGTCATCTGCAAGTAGCGGTTCCTTTGCGGATTCTGCCATCAGTTGTACCAGGGTATACCCCTGTTCACTGATATGGTCCTGCCACTGACGGGTTTGTTGCTGTACCAGGATAACGCCCAGCAGGGCCATGCAACTGACGACCAGTACCGTAATAAAAAACGACAACTTGTATGCCAGAGGCATGCTTTGCAGTCGTTCCTGTAGCCATATCAGACATGCCTTTGTCCGGTTGTACAGTTTTTGAAATCGTGTCCGGGTGATGACAACCGTCATCGACTTCGAGCGACTGATAGTGCCTGCCATGGTTGCTGACGCCTGGCTGTCCTGATTGTCGGGCTGTGGCTGGTTCATGACCGTCTGCCCGTTATATTGTC
>JBATFE010000244.1:0-5774 GCA_049664445.1 Gammaproteobacteria bacterium | reverse complement strand
TGGGCGATGGTGAGGTGGTGGACATCGAGCGGGAAGTCGAGCTCGGTGGCCCCATCCACTCCAAGGGGGTGTTTATCCTGTCGGCATTGCTGGGCGCACGCTATTTGCCGGATCGTCCGCTGGCGTTGTCTGCAAGCCTGGTATTCGAGCAGTCCTATGGTGAAGTCGAGGGGGACAGTGCCTCGTCAGCCGAATTCTATGCGCTGCTGTCGGCGCTGGCCGATGCGCCCGTGCGGCAGTCACTGGCGGTCACCGGGTCCGTGAACCAGCAGGGCGAGATTCAGCCAATCGGGGGTGTCAACGAAAAGATCGAGGGCTTCTTTGACGTGTGCAATATGCGTGGCCTGACGGGAGACCAGGGCGTCATCATTCCTGCAACCAATATAAAACACCTGATGCTGCGCGAGGATGTCCGCGAGGCCGTCGCGGCCGGGAAGTTCGCCATTCACGCCATCGACAGCGTCGATGACGGCATCGAGTTGCTGACCGGGTTGCCGGCGGGTCAGCGCAATCAACAGGGATTGTTTCCGGAAGGCAGCCTCAACCGTCGGGTGGAAGACACCCTGACGCGCTATTCCGTGGCGATGCAGGCCTATGCGTCCCCGGCGGGCAAGGGTCGTCCCGGGAATGACAAGCCATCGACATGACTGCGGCAACCAAACCCACCGCCATCAGGCGCATTACCGTTACCCTGGACGCATCCGAGTCAGGCCGTCCGCCGCTGGAAACCGCGGCGCGTCTGGCCGCGATACTGGGTGCTGAACTCGAGGGTGTGTTCGTTGAAGATATCAACCTGATACGCTTGTCCGGGCTGCCGTTTCTGCGCGAACTCCGGCCCTGGTCGAT
Organism: Gammaproteobacteria bacterium; assembly: GCA_049664445.1. Taxonomy (GTDB): domain Bacteria; phylum Pseudomonadota; class Gammaproteobacteria; order UBA9214; family UBA9214; genus UBA9214. The sequence continues at coordinate 4,928 of JBATFE010000244.1, read as the reverse complement.
TGCCGAGGAACAGATAAGCAGCCAGCGCATGCAACGGGAGTTGCGCACGCTGGCCCGGCGCGCCGAACAGATGCTTGAGCGGGTGGCCAGGGAGACGGGCGTGCCCTGGTCGTTTCAGGTATGGCAGGGACGCCCCGAGGCAGCCTCGCTGCTGCAGGCCTTTGGTGCGGAAATACTCAGCATGGGCCGTATTAGCTCCCGGGTCTCTTCGCGCATGTTTGCCCCGGCACGACGCCTCACGCCCCCGTCCCGCGAGACGGACACCTCCATCAGCGTGCTGTTCAGTGGTTCGGAACAGGCCGTCCGGGCCGTGGCAACGGCCTGCAGCCTGGCCAGGGACATGGGTGCGCGCCTGACGGTTATGTTGCCCGCTATCCCGGCGCAGGCCGTGCCGGCCCTGAAAGAGCAGGCCCTGGCCATTCTGAAACAGCACGGGCAAGTCGCCCGCTTTGTCGAGCTTGCAGGTATTGACGCACAATCCCTGCGACTGGCGGCGGATGCTGCCGGCCCGAGCATCCTGATCACGGAAGCCGAACACCCGCTGCTGCAGCAGGCCGGCCTTGACCAGTGCCTGGACGCGCTGTTCTGTCCCGTGCTGCTGATACGCTGATTCATCCACAACTGATCACTATGCAAGCAGCCAGCGGCTGCACCTGAAACCGAGATATCACATGCGAAAGAAATATCTGTAGGCGCGCCATCCCCGGCGCGATGGTTTTTTGTTATGCCCCTGATCGCGGCGAGGACGCCGCTCCTACCTGCTGCGGACTGCATCGCTTGCCGGTGTGACTGAACATCGCCTGCAGGTGCAAGGCATTCTGCACGGCATAGCCGTGCTGGTCGTTGTCAAAGTAGCAATAGACGGACTGGCCGTTGCGTGCCCAGCCGGAGAAGGCATCGGCCCAGCCTGCGAGGGTGTGCTCATCATAACGGCCCTGGTAGGCCCCGCCGGGTCCGTGCAGACGCACGTAGACGAAGTCCGTGGTCACCTGTTGCGCTGACTGGAAGCCGTCCAGCTCGTAGATGCAGAAGGCGACAGCGTGTTGTGACAGCAATTCACAGGTGTGTTCGTTCAGCCAGCTGCGGTCCCGGAATTCGAAGGCGTAACGGAATTCATGACTCAGGCTGTCGAGGAACTCTGCCAGCCGTGCCGCATTGAAATGCCAGTGCGGGGGCAGCTGGAACAGGATCGGACCGAGCTTGTCACCCAGAGTGCTGACCCTGTCCAGCAGCACGGGCAGGGTGCTCTGCGGTTCGCGAAGCTTTTTCATGTGGGTGATGTAGCGGCTGGCCTTGACGGCAAAGCGGAAGTCATCCGGGGTGCTGTCATACCAGTGTCGCAGTGTCTGCTGTTCCGGGAGGCGATAGAAGGAACTGTTGATCTCGACGCTGCGCAACCGTCGTGCATAGTAATCCAGCATCTGGTTGCCGGGCAGATGCGCCGGGTAGAAAGGTCCCCTCCAGTGATCGTACGACCAGCCGGAGGTACCGATATGGATCTGCGCGTGTGCTTCATCCACAGGCAGGCCGCATCAACCCTTGATACAGATGACGGGCTTCAGTTGCGCCACCTTGCGTGCGAGGCCTGCCGCGTCTGCGGCATCGACCACGGCGTTGACATCCTTGTAGGCACCCGGTGCTTCCTCGGCAACGCCGCGTGCAGACGGACTGCGAATGATGATGCCCTGTTCAAGCAGGGTGTCCGTCACCTGGCGACCCTGCCAGAGCCTGCTGGCCCTGCGGCGGCTCATGGCGCGCCCGGCCCCGTGGCAGGCCGAGGAGAATGACAACGACTCGCCTGCACGATTGCCGGCCAGTATGTGCGAGGCCGTGCCCATGGAACCGCCGATCAGCACCGGCTGGCCGCTGTCGCGAAAATCCGCGGGCAGGTCCGCGTGGCCGGGGCCGAAGGCACGGGTCGCACCCTTGCGGTGGACGTACAGCCGCCGTGGCTGGCCGTCGATGAGGTGCTCCTCCACCTTGCAGGTGTTGTGGGATACATCGTAGAGCAGCGTCAGCTGCGCCTCCGGAAGGATGCGTGCGAATACCTCGCGGGTCAGGTGCGTGATGATCTGCCGGTTGGCCAGTGCGCAGTTGATGGCGGCACGCATGGCGCCGAGGTAGCTCTGGCCGATGTCCGAGTCAAGCGGCGCACAGGCCAGTTCGCGGTCCGGGAGCTGGATGCCATAGCGGTGCGCGCTGATGGCCATGGACTTGAGAAATTCCGTACCGATCTGGTGCCCCAGTCCACGGGAGCCGCAGTGGATGCTGATGACAATGTTGCCCCTGGCAAGTCCGAAGGTGGTGGCCGTGTCCGGGTCATAGATGTCACTGACCTCCTGAACCTCGAGGTAGTGGTTGCCCGAACCCAGTGTGCCCATTTCGTTGCGCTGGCGTTTGCGGGCCTGCAACGATACCTGTTCGGGTTGTGCGCCCGCCATGCGACCCTGTTCCTCGATGCGTTCCAGGTCCTCGCGATACCCCCAGCCGCGCTTCACCGCCCAGCGGGCACCACCCGAGAGCATGGCCGTCATGCCGCTGTCATCGAGGTGGATATCGCCGGTACTGCCAAGGCCGACGGGAATGGAATGGAACAGCGCATCGGCGAGTCGCGTTTTTAGTGGCTCGATGTCGGCACGCTGCAGGCCCGTGAGCAGGGTGCGCACACCGCAGGAGATATCGAAGCCGACCCCGCCGGCTGACACCACGCCCTCCTGGTCGGCGTCGAAGGCCGCGACGCCGCCAATCGGGAAGCCATACCCCCAGTGCGCATCGGGCATGGCATAGGAGGCCGTGACAATCCCCGGCAGGGCGGCCACATTGGTGACCTGTTCGCGGACCTTGTCATCCATGGCCTCGATCAGCTCACGGCTGGCAAAGATGATGCCGGGTACGCGCATCTCGCCCTGCGGCTCGATACGCCATTCAAAGTCCGATATCCGTGTCAGTGTCGAGGTGTCCATGGTCCGCTCTTGCTTTTATTCTAGACGTCGACGACGCATTGCGCGCGCCATTCGCCGGGCCGGTCCTCGCACACGGCGAGTTCCGTGTAGGTTGCGCCCTTGACCTCTGCCGCGGGCTGGTGTCGGGCAATGTCGATGGGTTCGCCGCAGGCGCTGGCATGCAGGCGGGTGCCGTCGAGTTCGACGCGGAAACGGCAAAACAGCATGTGCCGGGTGGCTGTCTCGTAGACCAGCGCATTGAGCCAGTCGACGAACAACAGCTCCAGGTCGGGTGCCTCACAGTCGATGCTGACCGACTCGTGGCAGCTGACGATGGCCGGATCGGTAATGACCGCCGTGAGTGCAACTGCCGCTTCCTCGAAGGCCGCTTCCCGGCTGGTGCCGTGTCCGCGCACACCGATATCGGCCTCGTGATGGAAGTGCTCCCACATGGTTGTCAACCGTCGGCGTCTTGATCCTGCGATACCCGCTCGAGCTTCTCGAGGGCGATTTCACGCATGCGGAATTTCTGCAGCTTGCCGGTGACGGTCATCGGGAACTCGTCCACGAAGCAGATGTATTTCGGTATCTTGAAGTGTGCAATGCGGTCCTCGCAGAATTCGCGGATTTCATCCTCCGTGGCCGTGGTGCCCTCGTGCAGCTGGATCCACGCCATGATTTCTTCGCCGTAATACTCGTCGGGGATGCCGAACACGGCGATTGCGGCGACCTTCGGGTGGGTGAAGATGAAATCCTCGATCTCGCGCGGATAGATGTTCTCGCCACCGCGGATGATCATGTCCTTGAGTCGCCCGGTGATCATCACATAGCCGTCGGCGTCCATGATGCCGAGGTCGCCCGAGGCCAGCCAGCCACACTCGTCGATTGCCTGTGCGGTCGCCTCGGGATCGCCGTAGTAGCCGCGCATGATGTGGTAGCCACGGAAACAGATCTCGCCGACCGTACCGAGTGGCACGGTGCGGCGTGTCTCGACATCCACCACCTTGACCTCCTGGTGGGGGAGGTTGGTGCCGACGCTCTCAACGCGGCGTTCCAGGGTGTCTTCACGTGTGGTCAGGTGGGTCAGTGGCGAGGCCTCGGTTTCGCCGTAGCCGATGAGGATCTCGCTGCAGTGCATGTCCTGCATGACGCGTTGCATGAGCGCCGGCGGACAGGTGGCCCCTGCCATGATGCCGGTGCGCAGTGTCTCCAGTTTGAAGATCCCGAATGACGGCAGTTCGAGTTCGGCAATGAACATGGTGGGTACGCCGTGGATGGCGGTGCAGCGCTCTGTGTCCACGGCCTTCAGCGTCTCTGTGGCATCGAAGTGTTCACCGGGTATCACGATACAGGCACCCACCGACAGACACAGCAGGTTGGCCAGCACCATGCCAAAGCAGTGATAGAACGGCACCGGGACGGCAAGGCGGTCGCTGGCGCTGAAATGCATCGCCTGGGCGGAGAACCAGGCGTTGTTGAGGATGTTGTGGTGTGTCAGCAGCACGGCCTTGGGAAAGCCGGTGGTCCCGGAGGTGTATTGAATGTTGATGGCATCATCCCTGTCCAGGGACGCGCTGACGACTGCCAGCTGTTCTGCGGAGATCGCCTCGCCGGCAGCCAGCACCTCCGCCCAGGTACTAAAGCCGGGACGCGGCCGCCGGGTCTGTTCAGCTGCTGCCGGATCATAGATCACCACCCGCCGCAGCGCCGGCAGCTCGCTGTTGTCGATTTCATCTGCTGCGCTGTCTTCAAGTTCCGGCAGCAGCTCGATGAGCATGGCAACGTAATCGCTGCTGCGGAAGCCGGGTATCATGAACAGGCCGTTGATCTCGGAGCGCTGCAATGCGTAGGCAAGTTCCGCCGGCCGGTAGGCGGGATTGATGTTCACCAGGATGGCACCGATGCGTGCCGTGGCAAGTTGCAGCAGCAGCCACTCGATATTGTTGGTCGACCAGATGCCGATACGCTCGCCGCGCGTGAAGCCGC
>JBATFE010000243.1:0-5887 GCA_049664445.1 Gammaproteobacteria bacterium | reverse complement strand
GATCAAATGATTCGATTTGGCCCTGCAACTTGATACCGTTGACCAGATAAATCGAAACCGGGACTCGCTCTTTGCGCAAGGCATTCAGAAATGGGTCCTGCAAAGATTGTCCTCTATTCATGTCATTGCTCCTTTTTCTTGTTCCATACATCGTTATATGGTGATCTTTGAATTCCGTTTCAACTCATCTCCCGTCAGTCCTGCCGGAATCATACTAAATTTTTAACACAATCACATACTTGTTTTATTATCCTGGTCATTTTCCACAAACCAATCGTCGATTTTCCGGCAGAGCCGCCCCAGAACTTCTCTGTCCTCAGCGGCAAAACAATCCAGCCCCTGCTCACCACGCAACCACGTCAATTGACGCTTGGCATACTGGCGGGTCGCAATCATCGCCTGCTCCACCATTGGCTCATACTCCAGCTGGCCGCACAGGTATTGCCACACCTGCCGGTAACCGACTGCGCGCATGGCAGGAAGTTCAGCGCTCAAGTCACCACGATCAAATAATTTCCTGACTTCCTCCAGCAGCCCTGCGGCCAGCATCTGACGGAACCGGGTCTCGATTCGGCCATGCAGCAACGTCCTGTCCACCGGTACCAGGGCCAGCCGCAGCAGCCGGTATGGCAATTCCCCGGCCGCTTGTCGCGCATGCAAGGCGCTCAGCGGCTGCCCGCTCAGTGTATAGACCTCCAGTGCCCGCTGGATACGTTGCGGATCCGTCGGTTTTATCCTCGCTGCCGATTCCGGGTCGACGGCAGCCAGGCGCGTGTGCAAGGCCTCCCAGCCATCACGCTGCGCCTCCGCTTCCAGACGGGCGCGGATTTCAGGGTTGGCAGCGGGCATGTCGGACAGACCCTGCTGCAGTGCCCGGAAATACAGGAATGTGCCGCCAACCAGTAATGGTATGCGCCCCGCGGCGGTGATCTCTGCCATCGCCTGCAGCGCATCTTCCCGGAATTCCGCGGCCGAATACGGGACCGAGGGGTCACGGATATCAATCAGGCGGTGCGGTGCAACAGCGAGCAGTTCCTCACCCGGCTTCGCCGTGCCGATATCCATGCCGCGGTAGACCAGCGCCGAATCCACGCTGATGATCTCCATGGGGTAGCGCTTTACCAGCTCGACCGCCAGCGTGGTCTTGCCGGACGCCGTGGGCCCCATGAGGAAGATGGCGGGTGGATGGCTTGCTTTCACGACTCAAAAATCAACGGGCTGCAATCGGGCTTGCGAAGCGCTCCTACACCTATCGAAACACCCGTAGGAGCGGATCGCATCCGCGAACAGGTTTTAACCGGACTCATATGCTCGCAGCTGCATTTATCTACCCCGCTGGAACAACTTGTCCAGCTCATCGAGACTGACCTGTACCCAGGTCGGGCGTCCGTGATTGCATTGGCCACTGCGCTCGGTGACTTCCATCTCGCGCAATAATGCATTCATCTCGTCAATCGTGAGCCGGCGGTTGGCGCGTACCGAACCATGGCAGGCCATGGTTGAAAGCAATTCGTTGATGGAGTCCTGGATGCGCTGACTACTGCCATGCTGCAACAGGTCAGACAAGACGTCACGCACCAGCGCCGCAATGTCCGCCTCGCGCAACAGCGCCGGCACCTGGCGCACCATTACCCGTTCAGGTCCGAGACGGTCAATCTCGAAACCCAGCGTCGCGAACCAGTCCTGACGCTGCTCGCAGACATCGGCCTCCCGCTGGCTGACATCAAGACTGATCGGCACCAGCAGGGGTTGCGTGCGAATACCCTCGCCCTGCTGCGCGGTCTTCAAGCCTTCATAGGTAATACGTTCATGCGCGGCATGCATATCCACCAGCACCAGCCCGGCGCTGTTCTGGGCAAGAATGTAGACACCGTGCAACTGCGCCAGCGCAAAGCCCAGCGGGTACTCGTCCGCCACAGCCGTCGTGGTGGCCGTGCCTGGTGTAGTGCTTGCTTCCGCAAGCGGTTGCGGATGCAAGGCTGCATAGCGTGACAGTTGCTCCTGCACACGCAGCGACATCCGGCCCTGTGTCGGCACACTGCCGGCCGCGGTCGTCACCCGTAACGAATCAAGTGAACGTGCCGGCTGTGGCGGCGTTTGCACATTACCCGGGCGCAGCTGTGCCAGTGCCTCGTGTATCGTCCTGAACAGGTAATCATGCACCAGACGGCTGTCACGAAAACGCACCTCGTGCTTGGTTGGGTGCGCATTGACATCCACCGAGGCCGGATCAATCTCGAGAAACAACACATAGGCGGGGTGACGGCCGTGAAACAACACGTCCTGGTAGGCCTGCCGTACGGCGTGGGTCACCAGTTTGTCTCGCACCATGCGATTGTTGACATAGAAAAACTGCAAATCGGCCTGGCTGCGGGAAAAGGTCGGTTGCGCCACCCAGCCGTGCAGGGACAGGCCGGCGGCCGCGTGGTTGATATGGATGGCCTGTTCCATAAAGGCCTTGCCACACAAATCCGCGACACGCCGCTCGTGCTGTTCACGGCTCATGGCCCCCTGGAGATGAAACACGGGGCGCTGGTTATGTTGCAGTTTGAAGGCGATTGGAAAACAACTCAGGGCGATACGGCGCACCACGTTTTCTATGTACTTGAACTCGGTGGCCTCGGTGCGCAGGAATTTGCGGCGGGCCGGGGTATTAAAAAACAGGTCCTTTACATCGACCGTGGTGCCAGGGGTATGCGCGACCGGCATCGTTTGCAGCGACTGGTCGGAGCCATCACCCTGCACGCTCCAACCGCTGTCGACCGATGCCGGTCGTGAACTGAGCTGCAAGCGGGATACCGAGGCAATGCTGGGCAGCGCCTCGCCGCGGAAACCGAGGCTGCTGATCCGTTCCAGGTCTTGCAGGGACGCGATCTTGCTGGTCGCATGCCGTGACAGGGCCAGCGACAGCTCGGCCTGCTGGATACCGCTGCCATCGTCACGCACACGAATACGCTGCTTGCCACCCTGCTCGATATCCACCTCGATGCTCTGCGCACCGGCATCGATGCTGTTCTCCAGCAGTTCCTTGACCACGGATGCGGGTCGCTCAATCACCTCGCCGGCGGCGATCTGGTTGACGAGTTGCGAAGGAAGTACCTGGATAGACATGGCGCGGACGGGCAAAGATACGAGCCGCTCATGATACTGCCAGGAGGCGCTACAGAGAAGTCACTGCACACATAAACAGGGTATTTTGTAAATAGCTGGCATCCTTCTCGCCAAGACGCAAAGACGCCAGGATAGAACCCCATGCTTTTTAACAACAGCTTATAACTTTGCGAGCTTTGCGTCTTGGCGAGAGCTTTCCCTTTTGGATGGAAACGAAACAGCATCACAGCCGGCGTGGTTGCACCGCTGGCCGTTAAGGGCTTTCCGGAGGTCTGTGTTAGCTACCGCGCAGTGGTGGTATCCGCAGGGTATCCCCGACACGCAGGGTGTCGGATTTGAGGCTGTTAAAACCGCGCAGGCTGTTGAGGCTCACCTGGTATGCCGCGGCAATGTCACTGAGCGTATCACCGCGCTTGATGGTATGTTTGCGGGCCACGCGCAAGGTGCCCGGTGGCGGGTGGTTATCAAAATAGTCACGAATACCGCTCAGCATGGCCTTCGCCAGTTTCGCCTGGTGCTGCTTGCTGCGCAGGTTGTTCTCTTCATCAGGGTTGGAGATAAAGGCGGTTTCGACCAGAATTGAGGGGATATCCGGTGATTTCAGCACCACGAAACCGGCCCGCTGCACATCAGACTTGTGTGTTTTACCGAGCCGCTTCAACTCGCCCAGCATGTTCGAGGCAACCTCGTGACTGGCAGCAATCGAGGCCGACTGCGACAGGTCCAGCAACACGCCGGCGAGCACGTCATCCTTGTCATCGAGGCTGACACCCCCGGCAAGATCGGCGGCATTTTCCTTGGCGGCTATCCAGCGAGCCATTTCCGAGGATGCCCCGCGTCGCGACAGCACGAATACGGATGAACCCCGCGCACGGTGGTCACGGAAGGCGTCGGCATGGATGGAAATAAACAGGTCGGCATTGTGTTTACGCGCCTTGTCGATACGCTGACGCAAGCCGATGTAGTAGTCACCTTCACGGATCAACACCGGCCGCATACCGGGTTCTTTTTTGATGAGTTCGGCCAGTTGCCGTGCAATGGCCAGCACCACCGTCTTTTCACGTGTGCCGCGCCGTCCTATGGCACCGGGATCTTCACCACCGTGCCCGGCATCAATGGCGATCACCAGCTCACGGGCAGGCAGGGCCGTTGTCGCGGTCGCAGCCTTTACCGGCACAGGCCTGGCGGAGGCCGTCCGGGTGAGTGCTGGACTGACGGTGTCTATGGCAGAGGCGGGTTGAGTGGCGGCTTTGGAGACCGTCTCGTTTGCCGAGCCATCGACGTCATAGAGATCAATGACCAGACGGTGCCCATACTGGTCGTTGGGTTTCAGACTGAATGCCTGCGGCCTGGTGCCTTGCTTCAGATCGAGCACGATACGCAGTGTGTCCTTCCTGTTCTGCGCCGTGCGAACCCCTTTGACGAGTCCACCGGAGACCTGTTCTGCTTGCAGGGACGCGGCAACACGTCCGGACGGCACATCAATGACCAGACGATCGGGATTCTGCAAGGAAAATATTTTATGGCTTACGGAAGCGCTGGTATCGAACACCACGCGCGTATGATCCGGTGCCGCCCACAGCCGAACACCTTTAAAATCAATAGTCCCCGCAGAAACAGCGGCTTGCCCGACCAGCCAGAGACACAGTCCTGTTAGCAGTCTTTTCACGTGACGTTGAGCACCTGATCCCATAGTCATTTTAGGGGATTCTATCCATAACCGGGGGGGCAATGCAAGAAATACTGTTTAAACTCTTCGGGATAGCGTCAAAACATAAACACTTATCGAGATGGCGCACCTAATCGCCAACATCAGGCACCCTCAAGCCCCTTCAGCAACTGTTTCCCTGCCGCGCTCGCCGGTACCAGACGTGCCTCGCGACCCTCGCCAGAATAGTCCATATAGATAGTCAGATCTGCAGGCGGCAAGACACCGTTACCCCGCTCCGGCCATTCAACCAGCAACAATGCCGGCTCTTCCAGCATGTCGCGCAAGCCCAGCCATTCCAGTTCCTCGGCATCGGCAATGCGATACAGGTCCAGATGATATACCGGGCAGCGCTCGCACGCGTACGGTTCAACCAGCGTATAGGTTGGGCTTCTGACCTTGCCTGTATAACCCAGCGCATGAATCAAGCCACGCACCAGTGTTGTCTTGCCGGCCCCGAGGTCACCCATCAGATAAACGACGGCCGGCGTGACAGCGGCCGCCAGTTGCGCGCCGAGTTGCTCCGTGGCCGTAGCATCGGCCAGTTCACATCTCATGCCTGTTCCCGGGCGTGTTCATCACCGTACGCAACGCGGTGATGACATCGCGCGCCAGCAGTCCCCGCTCCCCCTGCCGGGCAGCGATATCCCCGGCACAGGCATGCACGCAGACACCGGCCGCTGCGGCTGCATCGACGCCCATGCCCTGTGCAATCAGTGCGGCAATGACACCTGCCAGCACATCACCGCTACCGGCCGTCGCCATACCCGGATTCCCGGCCGCACACACCAGCGGGGTGCCGGCAGCAGGCTGGATGACGGTACCGGCCCCTTTCAACACGGTCGCACCGCCGTAGTGTCGCGAGATCTCACGGGCTGCCTCGAAGCGGTCGGCCTGCACATCGACCACTGTCTGAGCCAGCAGGTGTGCGGCTTCACCCGGGTGCGGTGTCAATACCTGCCTGTCAAAATGCATGGCATCGCCGGCGAGGCAATGCAGTGCATCGGCATCGATGACCCGCGGCTGCGGGGCCTCCAGCACCGCCGCCAACAGTGACTGTGCCCAGGC
>JBATFE010000242.1:0-1692 GCA_049664445.1 Gammaproteobacteria bacterium | reverse complement strand
AATCCAGGTATTCACTCTCGACTTCGGCCAGTCCGGAAACGCTCAACCAGTCGGTAAGCTGCCGGCCCAGGCCTGCCTCGCGCCGCTCGGAAGGAGACCGGTAGAGCTTGGGCGTTTTTTCAACTTGTGGTCTGGCGATATCCTCCAGCATCTCACCGGCATGCACGACTGCAAGCAACATCGGCAAACTCAAAGTCAGGAAGGCAATCGACAGCGCTCTCATGCATCAAAGTGTACCCGTGTTATTCCCCGGAAATCAGCAAAGTTAACCGATTGGTAATGCGATTCATCCTGAAATTCCGCGACGGGACATTATTAAATTCATATACTTGTTACAGCATCATTAGAAAATCATCCCGGGCTTATTGTGCAGGCAGCTAAACACGGATAGCCAACATGAGACTGCTGTTAATTGAAGACGATGAGAAGATCGCCTCGTTCATCATAAAGGGGATGAAAGAAGCGGGCTTCCGGATCGATCACGCGGCTGATGGCGAAACCGGCCTTGCAATGGCATCCAGCGGAGATTTCGACGGCGCCATTATTGACCTGATGCTGCCTAAACTTGACGGACTGTCGATTATCGAAAGCCTCAGGGAGCGCAGGATAGCGCTGCCCGTGATCATCCTGAGCGCAAGGCGTTCTATTGACGACCGCGTCAAGGGACTGCAACTGGGCGGCGACGACTACCTCACCAAGCCGTTTGCCTTCTCGGAACTGCTGGCGCGGGTGCAGTCACTACTGCGCAGGGTTAACGGCACGGTTGAGGCCACCAGTCTGACACTGGACGATCTGTCCATCGACCTCCTCGCAAGGACCGCTCACAGGGGCGGACAGAAGATCGACCTGCAGCCCAAGGAATTCTCGCTACTGGAGTACCTGATGCGTAATGCCGGACGGGTGGTTTCCAAGACCATGATCATGGAACGTGTCTGGGACTACAGTTTTGATCCGCAGACAAACGTGGTCGAGGCACGCGTCTGTCGACTCAGGGATAAAATTGACAAGGGCTTCGGAAAACAGCTTATACATACGGTTCGCGGACTCGGTTATGTCATCAAGAGATAACAAACAAAAGACGCTGGCCTCTCGTTTGACGATCTGGAACGCAGCAATCTACATCGTTTTCTTTGGCAGCGCGTTCCTGCTGTTCTACCTGTCGATCAACAGGATCCTGCACAATGAGCTGGATGAGGACATGGTAGAAGACATTACCGACTTCCGCATGCTACTCGAAGAGGACGGCTTTAGCGGGGTAACAACCGAGATAGAGCGTGAAATTTTTGCCGATGGCCCCGAAAACAGTTTTTTCAGGGTCATGGACGAAGATGGCAACACGGTGTTTTCATCTGACCTGTCCGCCTGGGATGAAGCCGTGGTTGATACTGTTTTACTCGAACAGTTTGCAGAGGATTCCGAGCCCGTACTGGTTACGATTGCCGCGCCTGACAGGGACTATGACGCACGGGTTGTCTACGGCTGGATTGGCCCTGACATGATCATGCAAACCGGCGAGTCCATGGAAGAGATACAGGAATTATTGACTCTGCTGTCGACGATTTTTTCGTTCACCTTTGCTGTCGTTGTCGTGTTCGCTTCGATCACAGGGTGGCTGCTGGCACGACGCGCCCTGCGCGGGGTCGAGGAAGTCAGTCGCGTCGCCGTCGATGTCGCCAATGGAACACTGGACCG
>JBATFE010000241.1:0-1565 GCA_049664445.1 Gammaproteobacteria bacterium | reverse complement strand
GTACTGCGTACCGTGTCCGGTAATTCCGGCAGGGCCAGACTGACGCGGTTGATGACCTGTACCTCGGCAGTATCCGGATCGGTATCGATATCAAAGTACACGGTGAGCGTCATATCACCGGTGGCCGAACTTGTTGACTGCATGTAGAGCATGTTGTCGACGCCGTTGATCTGCGTCTCGATGGGGGCGGCAACCGTGTTGGCCACGGTCTCGGCATCCGCGCCCGGATAGCTGGCGCTGACGGTGACCTGCACCGGTGTAATGGCCGGGTACTGGTTGACCGGCAGGCTGACCATGGCGACGAGCCCGGCAATGACCACGATAATGGAAAGCACCGACGACAGGATCGGGCGCTGGATAAAGGTCGCTGAGATCATGGCGCTGCGCCTAGTTTGCGTTCGTGCTGCGGTCGGCCGGCAGCTGCCCGGCCGCTTCGGTAATCCTCACCGGGACGCCGGCGCGCAACTTCAACGCTCCACTGACGACCACGGTGTCGCCCGCTTTCAGTCCCGCGTCGATGAACCACTCCTTGTCATGAACCGGACCCACTGTCACCGGGCGGAGTTCCGCCTTGCCATCGGCGTCCACCACCCACACAAAGCTGCCCTGGGCACCCTGCTGAACGGCCTGCTGCGGGATCAGTATGGCATTGGGCCTGATCGCCCCCTTGATCAGCGCGCGTACGAATTGACCGGGGCGTAACTGTTGTTGCGGGTTGTCTATCTCGGCGCGGATCAGGAAGGTCCCGGTGGCCTCGCTGAGAGAGGCATCGGAGAAGGTGATTTTGCCGGTGTGCGGATAGACCGAACCATCCGCCAGTACAACTTCAACGACAAAATCATTGTCATCAGGATCAATAATGATCCCACGCTGCACACTGTCATTGCGTTTCAGTATCTGGTTCTCGGAGACGCTGAATTCGACCCACATGGGGTGAAGCTGTGCCACGTAGGTCAGCAGGCTGTCACCCATGCCGATGTAAGCACCTTCCCGCATCACCGCAAAACTCGACAGACCGGTGACCGGTGTCGTGATGGTGCAATAGCCAAGATCCAGTTCAGCCTGTACCACCCTGGCCATGGACTGTTCCACCGCGGCGGCGGACTCGCGATAATAGCCCTTTGCATCATCAAGCTCTTTCTGGGCCACGGCCTTTTTCTTCGCCAGTGGCCGGATACGGTTCAGGTTGATGAGCGCCGTTTCCTTGCGCGCCTGTTGCTGTGCCAGTTCGGCCTTTGCGGCGTTCAGTTGTGCCTCGAACGGCTTCTTGTCCATGATGAACAGCACGTCGCCGGCCTCGACCATGGAGCCTTCGACGTATACACGCTTGTCGAGAAATCCCTCCACTCGTGAGCGGATCTCGACGCGGCGGGAACTGGCGGTCTTGCCGACGAACTCCATGGAAACCGGTGTGTCCCTGGGTTCTATCTTGATGACGGTGACATCGGGGGCGCCAGCTTTCACTTCGTCGGCTTGTTCGCTGCAACCGCCAAGGGTGAGGGACAGTAAGATAATTGAAACAAGGGCGCTGGCGATCTTGCAATGCCGTACCGGTGTCATGATGC
>JBATFE010000240.1:0-2360 GCA_049664445.1 Gammaproteobacteria bacterium | reverse complement strand
ACCTCTGAATAATTCATGTAGCCCGTCATTGCGAGCGAAGCGAAGCAATCTCGTAACCAGTGAATCAACGAGTTACAGATTGCTTCGTCACTTTGTTCCTCGCAATGACGACACATCAGAGGTTCCTAAGGTTATACAGCCGTTCTGGAACGCCCGAAGACCAGGACCATAATCTCAAATAAAACTGAACCGGAAGTGGCCACCATGAAAAAACACAAACACACCGTATTTACCCTCTATCCGGGCCTGCTGCTCGCCACCGTGCTCGGTTGTACCCCATTCAGCATGGCCGCAGAACCAGTCGCTGGCGGTGATGCCGCCATCACCCAGAACACGGCCAATGCCATCCTCAAGGAACTCAAGGAAATCCGGCAGGTACTGGAGAAGATCGAGAAGCAGGGTGGGCGTGCGGCTCAGAGGCCAGGCAAACCGACCACCGCCAGCTTCTCGATAAAGGGCAAGCACACCCTGGGTGCCGAGGATGCCCCGGTCACCGTAGTGGAGTTTGCCGACTACCAGTGCCCGTTCTGCCTGCGCTTTGCCAAGACCACTTTCCCGCTGCTGAAACAGAAATACATCGATACCGGCAAGGTACGCTGGGTAGCGCTGAACCTGCCCCTGCCCTTTCACAAGGACGCCCGCAAGGCGGCACAGGCCGCCCACTGCGCCGGTGAACAGGACAAGTTATGGGAAATGCGCGACGTTCTGTTCAGGAATCCCCAGCGACTGAATACTGAAAACCTGCCCGCGCACGCCGAGACGCTTTCGCTGGACATGGACGCCTTCAACGAATGCCTGCAGAGCGACCGGCACCTGGCTGAAATTGACCAGGACGCGAAAGACGCAAATGCCGTGCGCCTCACCGGCACCCCGAGCTTCATCATCGGTAAAAGCACCGGCGACGAAATCACCGGACAGGTCGTGATCGGTGCCCAGCCCATGAACGCATTTGACAATGCCATCAGCAAGGCGCTGGCGCAACAAACCGCAGAGATAAAAACGCCGTAGCAGATAGAATGACGTGAATACTCCACCGGCTAAAACCAGTGGCTCCGGGTTACGGCTAAAAGCCGGATCGATCGGCCATTCAGCCGATTAACTCCCTCTCCCACAGGGAGAGGGTTGGGGAGAGCGAAGCGAGGGGCCGGGGATAAATTATAATCAATAACCTGATTTTATATCCCCTCTTCCTGTCCTTCTCCCGGAGGGAGAAGGAACGCTTCTTTTGAGATGCTATGAATAGTCTACCGAATAACTTTAAGAGCATCATAGACGGCATCGTCCGGGTTGTCCCATACCTTCTCTAAACTCGGCTCCGCTGCTTTCTCCGCCATGCGCGTCAAGTGACGGTCTGTGTCCCGCTGTTTCAAAAAATCGATAAAGTCTTCAACCTCCACGATGCGTTCCGGCGGCAGGGCTTCGAGTTTATCGATCAACTCGCGAATGTGGTTAAGATTCGTTGCCATGATTAAATCCTCTTCGCAGTGTACAAGAAGCATAACCCACGCATCTCCCGTACGTCCATGCGGCAGCCTCCCTGCAATCGCGCCGGGGACGTAACTCCTACTGTATGTGATCGCCGTGATGGCGTTAATGTCCGTATGTGGCTATGTAGAAGCGACGGCGTCCCCGCCGCGATTTATTTCACGCCCTTTCCACCACAGGTACAGCACCGGGATCAGCAGCATGGAGACCAGCGGCGCGGTAACCATGCCACCGACCAGCGGTGCGGCGATGCGGCGCATGACCTCGGAGCCGGTTCCCGTGCCGAACATGATCGGCATCAGACCGGCGATAATGACCGCGGCGGTCATCGCCTTGGGGCGCACGCGCTGCACGGCACCCTCGATAACCGCAACACGCAATTCCTGAAGCGTGGTGGGCCGGTGGCGCTTCACGGCCTCATCCAGGTACACCATCATCACCACGCCGAACTCCGCTGCCACCCCGGCCAGGGCAATGAACCCCACGGCCACGGCCACTGACAACTCGTAGCCGAGAAAATAGACCAGCCAGATCCCACCGACCAGCGACAGCGGCACGGCGGCCATCACCATCAGGGCCTGGGTGAAATTGCGGAAGCTCAGGTACAACAACACCAGGATGATCGCCAGTGTCAGCGGCACAATCCAGGCGAGGCGTTGCGCGGCGCGCTGCATGTATTCATATTGCCCCGCCCACGTGAGCGTGTAACCCGGTGGCAGGCTGACCTGCTCCTGTACCGCCTGTTGTGCTGCTGCAATGTAGGAACCGAGATCGCGGTCCGCGAGTGTGACGTACACCCGACCGTTAAGCCGCGCATCCTCGCTGCGGATCACCGGCGGGCCATCGACCACGTTGATATCCGCCACATCACGCAA
>JBATFE010000239.1:0-2018 GCA_049664445.1 Gammaproteobacteria bacterium | reverse complement strand
CAGGTTGATCGGCCCAAGTCGTTGAATACGCAGCTCAAGTTTCTCTGCCCGCTCGGCCCATACCGCAACGCTCGCCGCTTCGTCCATCACCTCCAGCAGCGGCATGTACTCAAAACCGGATGCCGTTATTTGCTCAAGCAGCGTATCACTGCGTACCTTGATTTCCTGCCACGCCATGCGGTCCTGTTCAACCTGCTCGCGCATGTTGCCGACGTTGCGTTCCTTCCGGATGCGTTCCTGGTCGTGTTCACGTGTATTGTGTTCGATCGTTTCAACCTGTTTGCGCGCCTCACCGAGCTCTGTCTCGACCGTCTGTCGTCGGGACAGCATTTCTCCCAGCTCGGATTCAAGCTCGACAATCGGTGTATCGCCCTGTCCAAGTACCGTGGTCAGTTCATCACGGCGAGTGGTCAGCTGCTGACACTGCTCACGCATGCGTGCCAGTGACTGGTTAGTGGCACCCAGTGCAGTACGCATGGACTCCACACGGATTGCCAGTTCGTGCATTATTTGCTGATCGCTGCGCGCCGACTCCCGGCTGGCATCGAGTTCACTGCTGAGATGCTGTTGCTGGCGCGTGCGCTCCTCGCGTTCCACTGACAGGGCGGCGACCGCGTCCAGCGCTTCCTGCAGCCGGCTTTGGGCACCCGCCTGTTGTTCTGCCTCACCGGCCTTTTCAAGGCGCAACACCTCGGACTCCATCATGACATGCTCGCGCCGGTGCTGTTGCTGCTCGAGGCGCGACTGCAGTGCCGACTGCCGGGCGCGCAGGTCGCTGACGGCTCGCTGTGCCTGGTTGTAATCGCTCTGTAACTGCTCACGCCGGGCTTCCGCCGCCACCAGCTCCTCACGAGCGGTTGCGATCAACTGGCGTAATTCCTCGATGTTCGCGGCCTGTGCCCTGGTTTGCGTACTCAGCTTGCTGATGTCGCGCTCACGTTCCAGCACACCCGCCTTCTCGTCGCTATCACGCGCAACGCGTAACCAGCTTTTTCCTATCCAGACGCCGTCGCGGGTAATGATGGATTCATGGCATGCCAGTCCGGCTCGCATTGACAGGGCATCCGACAGGGATTCCGCGGCATAGATGCCATCCAGCAGCGTACCCATGGACCAGGACGCCGTCACCTTGCCGGCCAACGGCACACCCTTGTCTGTGAACGGTGCGGCATCAGCGACGACACTGGTATCAAACAGCGCCAGCGCACCCTGCTCCAGACTACCGAGCAGCTGTGCGGCACTGTCCAGCCCGTCGACACAGACGGCCTCGAGATAAAACCCCAGGGCGGTTTCTACGGCATGTTCCCAGCCCGGTTCGGCCTGTATCTCCTGCGCCAGTCGCTGCGCACCCTGCAAGCCACTCGATTTCAGCCAGCCGCTCACCTGCTCCGAGCGCTGCCCCAGTGCCGCGTGCTGCAATGTTTCAAGGGAAGCCAGCTGGCCACGGGTATCATGATGAATGCTTTGCAGTGCGGAAAGCTCCTGTTCCCTCTGCTCCAGCCCAGCGCGCACATCTGCGATACGCCGAACGGCATTATCCAGTGTTGCCTGTATTCCCGTCAGCCCGGTTTCCTGCGTCTCGCATGCCTGCGCGGACTGCTGTAATTCCTCTTCCAGCGACTGTTCACCCAGCGTTTGCTGTTCGTTGTCCATGCGCTGCAAGCGTTCGTCCAGTTGCAGCATGTGACGATCAAGATGGTCCAGGCGGGTGCGCTCCACCTGTGCAGCCTGGGCGTGTTCCGCAGACTGCCGGTTAAACTCGTCCCATTCCTGCTGCCAGGCATGCATGGCCTGCTCGGCATCTTTCAGTGCGGCCACTGATTGCTCGGTGCGCTCCGTGGCCGTTGCCAGCTCGGGTTCCACGGCTTCAAGGTCGTGTGCCAGCTCCTGCAGCCGCGCACTGTCAATGTTGATGTGCGTCTCGATCTCGGCCAGGGTCTGCTCGGCGCGTGACAATTCCTGCTGCTGTTGCTGGCGCGATTCCTTGTTGTGCTTGATGGCCTGTTCGACACGGGCCA
>JBATFE010000238.1:0-12875 GCA_049664445.1 Gammaproteobacteria bacterium | reverse complement strand
TTCAAATAAATGCCTTTCGCCTCTTTGTTTCTGTGGTGAGCTGAATAGTTACAATCACTCAAAGGCATAGCCCAGCCGCAGCAGGTGCTGGTTCATGCCGTCGTTCGGCTTCTTGATATCGAGATTGGAGAGGTACTGGTAGCGATAGGACAGTTCGTACTGGCCGCGTTCTCCAAAGCCAATGCCGAAGCCGACCAGGGTGCCGATTTGCAGCGCCGTGGAATAGGCCTGGTCAGTCAGCCGCGTTTCCGACAACAGGTGCGGGCCAATGCCGGCCTCGGCAAACGGGGAGACTCCGCTGGACAGACTGGCATCGCGCTGCCAGCGAAACACCGGGACCAGGCTGAGGTCGAACAGGTCACCGTTTTCGCCGCTGTCGGCATTGGCATTCAAATAGGCCAGTCCCGCATCCCAGTAACCGCCAACATACCAGGCACCGCCATTGAACCAGGTGCGGTTCCATTTATGCTGCATGCTGAGCTGGAAGATGTCGGCATCATTGGTATTCGATTCCTTGCCATAGCCCAGGGTTACTGTATCGATCCAGTGGTCCGCGTTGGCGCACCATGCCGTCAACGGGGACAGCAGCAGTGCGATGGCAAGCATGAAGCGTGGTGTTGTGAGCATCTGCAGATCCTCGAGTAATGCCTTGAATGCCGGATTCTCGCATGAAGACGCTGTTGCTGCAAAACTGCCGGCTGTTCAGCTCCGGTAGATGACCTCCGGCAGCCAGGTGGCGATCGCCGGCCAGACGGCGAGCATCGTCAGCATTAACAGCTGCAAGGCGATAAAAGGCGCAACGCCGGCATAGATCTGCCGGGTGCTGACCCCGGCGGGGGCGACACCGCGCAGGTAAAACAGTGCAAATCCAAACGGTGGTGTCAGAAAAGAGGTCTGCAGGTTTATTGCAATCATGATACCGAGCCACACCGGATCTACCCCCATGGCCAGCAGCACCGGGCCGACGATGGGCACCACCACAAAGGTGATTTCGATGAAATCGAGCACAAAACCCAGCAGGAACATCAATAACATCGTTGCCAGCAGGGCGCCGAACTTGCCACCCGGCAGGTTGTTGAGCAGGTCGGCGACCACTTCATCACCGCCAAAGCCGCGGAACACCAGTGAAAATACCGAGGCGCCGATCAGAATCATAAACACCATGCAGCTGATGCGTGTGGTACTGCGCATGACTTCCTGCATGATGGTGAGCGTACACTGGCGCTGCGACACTGCCAGCAGTATTGCACCGACAGCACCCACGGAAGCGGCCTCGGTGGGTGTCGCAATACCGGCCAGGATGGAGCCGAGCACGGCAACGATCAGCAGCAGCGGCGGCAGCAGGCTGTAGACGACGCGCTGCAACAGGTTGCCGCGGTCAGCGCCTGCGGTGCTGTCGTCGCTGATCGCGGGCATTGCGCCGGGTCGTGTCCAGGCGACAAATGCCAGGTACAGCAGGTAAAACGTCACCAGTATCAGGCCGGGGATCAGGGCGCCGCTGAACAGGTCGCCGACGGAGACGGTCTCCGGTGAGTAGATGCCCATGTCCAGTTGCGCCTGCTGGTAGGCGGATGACAGCACATCGCCGAGCAATACCAGCACAATCGAGGGCGGGATAATCTGCCCAAGGGTGCCGGAGGCGCATATGACGCCACTGGCAATACGCGGGTCATAGCCGTGCCGTAACATGGTGGGCAGCGACAGCAGGCCCATGGTGACCACGGTGGCACCGACAATGCCGGTACTGGCGGCCAGCAGCATACCCACCAGGGTCACCGAGTAACCGAGTCCGCCGCGCAGTTGTCCGAACAGTTCAGCCATGGTGTCGAGCAGGTTTTCAGCCACCCGCGAACGTTCCAGCATGACGCCCATGAACACGAACAGTGGCACAGCGATCAGGGTGACGTTGGTCATAATGCCGTACAGGCGGTTGGGCAGCGCTTCCAGGAAGGCCGCGTCAAAACTGCCGCCCAGTTCTCCAAGCCACGCAAATACCAGCGCCGTACCGGCCAGGGAAAAGGCCACCGGGTAGCCGGCCATCAGAACTATGCAAACCACGATAAACAGCAACAGCGGGATCATGTCTGCCACGCCTTACGACTCCCGGTCCAGGCTGCTGTCCTGTTGTTGCGGTGGCGGCCAGCCGGCAATCACCAGCAGATTGCGCAGCAGCAGTGAACAGCCCTGCAACAGCAGCAGCACGGCCATCACCGGCATGGCGGTTTTCAGCAGGTACACACCATCCAGTCCACCGGCCTCGCGCGAGCCTTCCTGTATCGCCCAGGCGGCGGTGACGTAACCGATGCTGGTATAGAGCAGGAACAGGCACACGGGGAACAGCAGCAGCAGGGTGCCAAGCAGGTCGACCCAGGCACGTGCGTGCGGCGTGAGTTTTTGATAAAAGATGTCAACGCGCACATGGCCGTCGTGCTTCAGCGTATAGGCCGCGCCGAGCATGAACACCGTGGCATGCAGATAAGACACCGATTCCTGCAGGGCAATGGAACCGCTGTTGAACAGGTAGCGCAGTATGACAATGGTGGCGGTCGTCAGCACCATGGCCAGGGTCAGCCAGGCGATGACACGACCGGTGGTCTCCGCAAGGCGATCAAGGATGTCTGCGATGACTTGCAGCTGTGCGAACATACTCAGGCAGGGCGTCCGGTGATGGCCAGGCTAGCCTGGCGGAAGATAAATTGTCGTCATACACGCCCGCTGGTAAGCGGGTCTTTGCCGGCTTGCCTACCAACGGTGGATCATCCAGTTGGGTACTACCGGCGCGGGTTCGAGTGGCAGCCGGCGCGATTCCAGCGTACCGTTGCCATCACGGTCAAACAGGTAGTAGGGCGGGCCGAAGCGTGGCACTACCCTGACCATGTAAAGTTGACCGTTAATACGGTATTCCTGGATAACCGCATCGCCGCGTTTGATGATTTTCACCTCGGGTTCCAGGCCTTCATCCGCCAGTCCGGTCGGCGGTGGCGGTACATATTCTGCCGGCGGGGGCGGAACCTCGGGGAGTGGTTGCAGGTCTGCAGGCGGTGTCTGCCGCGCGGCCAGCAGGGTCAGCGGGTAGGCGAGTAGCAATACAAGCAGGTATTTAGTCATTTTTATGGGTCCTGTGGCTGCGGCCATTGTGCGTAGGGTGGTCTGTGAGGCCGGGCATGCCAATAATGATACCATGACGGCCTCTGCCACCCTGTGGTTCAAGCATAAAGTGAATCATGTCCGAGAAACAATCCCGACCCCTGCTGCTGGTTGACGGGTCATCCTATCTTTACCGGGCCTTTCATGTCCCGAACCTGCAGCAACTGACGAATTCGCGTGGTGAGCCCACCGGCGCGGTGTACGGCGTTACCAACATGCTGCGCAGCCTCATCAAGGAGTATCAGCCGCAACTGATGGCCGTGGTGTTCGACGCACGTGGCAAGACCTTCCGCCACGCGCTGTACAGCGAGTACAAGGCGAACCGTCCGACCATGCCGGAGGAGCTGGCCACACAGGTCGAACCCCTGCATGCACTGGTGCGCGCCATGGGCCTGCCGTTGCTGCAGGTCCCGGATGTGGAGGCTGACGACGTCATCGGCACGCTGGCCAGCGAGGCGGCGCGGCTGGGCCTGGAGACGGTGATTTCGACTGGAGACAAGGACATGGCGCAGCTGGTCAATGAGCATGTGACGCTGGTGAATACCATGTCACGGACCACGCTCGACAGCACCGGTGTGGAGGAAAAATTCGGCGTCACGCCGGCACAGATCGTTGACTACCTCGCCCTGATTGGTGACAGCTCCGATAACATCCCCGGCGTCCCCAAGGTCGGACCAAAGACGGCAGCCAGGTGGCTGGCGACCCATGGTTCGCTGGACAACATCATGGTGCATGCCGGTGACATCAAGGGCAAGGTGGGTGAAAGCCTGCGTGCACACCTCGACATGTTGCCGCTGTCACGCCAGCTGACAACGATTCGCTGTGACGTCGAGCTGGAAAGCGGCCCGCAGGACTTGCAGGTGCAGACGCCGGATGTGGCTCAGCTGCGACAGCTTTATTCCGATCTTGATTTCACCCGCCTGCTGGACGAGCTGGACAGTGCAGCCGCGGCAGACAGCGAACCTGCCAATGTCACGACTCCCGGGACTCCCGGGCCGGACTACGAGACGGTGCTCACGCAAGGGCAACTGGATGGCTGGCTGGCGCGCCTGCAACAGGCCGGTGTCTTCGCCTTCGACACCGAGACCACCAGCCTGGATTACATGGCGGCACGCATCGTCGGGGTGTCGTTTGCCATCGCCGCCAACGAGGCCGCGTATGTGCCGCTGGCGCATGACTACCCCGGCGCGCCCGAGCAGCTGAATCGCGAGGCCGTGCTGGCGCAATTGCAGCCGCTGCTTGAAAATAGTCAGTTATCAAAAATTGGTCATAACATTAAATATGACCGTAATGTATTGGCAAACCACGGAATTAAACTGGACGGACTGGGCTATGACAGCATGCTCGAGTCCTATGTACTGGACAGCACGGCGGTGCGTCATGACATGGACTCGGTGGCCCTGAAGTACCTGGGGCACACCAATATCAAGTTTACGGACGTCGCCGGAAAGGGTGCGAAGCAGCTGACATTCAATGAAGTCCCCGTGGAGACAGCGGCACCCTATGCAGCGGAAGATGCGGACATCACCTGGCAGCTGCATGCTGCCATGTGGCCGCAACTCACGGCAATTCCGGCGTTGCAGCGTATCTTCACTGGGATAGAGATGCCGCTGGTGACGGTGCTCTCGGACATGGAACAGACCGGCGTGGCCATCGACACGGGCATGCTGGCGCAGCAAAGCGGCGAGCTGGCGCAACGCATCCTGGACATCGAGCAGGAAGCGCAGCATGAGGCCGGACAGCCCTTTAACCTCGGGTCGCCAAAGCAGATTCAGCAGCTGCTGTTCGACAAGTTGCAGTTGCCAGTGCTCGCCAAAACACCGAAAGGTGCGCCGTCAACGGCGGAATCCGTGTTGCAGGAACTGGCGCTGGACTATCCACTGCCGCGGCTGATCCTCGAGCACCGTTCCCTGAGCAAGCTGAAATCAACCTATACCGACAAGCTGCCGCAACAGGTCTGTCTGGATAGCGGGCGGGTACATACGTCCTATCACCAGGCGGTGGCGGCCACCGGCCGGTTGTCCTCATCAGACCCGAATTTGCAGAATATCCCGGTACGCACCGAGGAGGGGCGGCGTATACGCCAGGCCTTTGTCGCGCCGCCGGGCAAGGTATTGCTGGCGGCGGACTATTCACAGATTGAACTGCGCATCATGGCGCACCTGTCTGCGGACAAGGGTTTGCTGCAGGCCTTTTCCAAGGGCCAGGATGTGCACCGCGCCACGGCGGCGGAAGTCTTCGGGGTGGCACCCGAAGCGGTCAGCAATGAGCAGCGCCGTTCCGCGAAGGCGATCAATTTTGGCCTGATCTACGGTATGTCCGCGTTTGGTCTGGCGAAGCAACTGGGTATTGCACGCGGCGCGGCACAGGAATATATCGACGTCTATTTTGCACGTTATCCGGGGGTACAGGACTACATGGAAGCGACCCGTGAGCAGGCGCGAAAGCAGGGTTACGTCGAGACTGTCTTCGGCCGGCGTCTGTACCTGCCGGATATCAATGCCCGCAATGGCCAGTTACGCGCGGCTGCCGAGCGCACGGCCATCAATGCCCCCATGCAGGGCACGGCCGCCGATATTATCAAGCGCGCCATGATCGACATGCATCGCTGGCTGGTGAGTGATAACGGGCTCGATATCACCATGATTATGCAGGTGCACGATGAACTGGTCTTCGAGGTGGCTGAAGCCGATGTGGAGGCCGTCAAGACACCTGTCACCGAACACATGTGCGGTGCGGCATCACTCAAGGTCCCCTTGTTGGTGGATATCGGGATAGGCGCCAATTGGGATGAGGCACATTAGCCAGGATAGCGACAATCGGCGTCATGTTGTAATAATGAATAAATTCCAAGTCATTGTATTAAAATAATATATAAATGGTGTAAGCAATAATAATATTGCAGGCATTATAATATATTTCAATCTCCTGGTTCTCTCCAGGGACGGGATGGTGGTTACAGGGCTATACAGTTGCTTGCAGTCTTAACAGTAGAAAAAAATATATCATATTGTATTTATTATAAAATTAAATAGATTATACCCTATATATTTAGCATGCTATTGTAAAGATACTGGATGGTTGCGGGAGTGAACTTTACGCCATTCAGGGAGTCTTTGTAATTACGGAGACGCTATACCCTGCTCCCCTCCCTGAGTGGGTATGTCTCCTGCCTGGTCCGACGTGAATCAGGCCTTTTCAAGGCCCCGGCTGGTTCCCCCCAAGCCGGGGTTTTTTTATGCACGTCTGATTATGCTGGAGTTTTATCTAGGCTGGCGATGTACCCAGCCACTGGTCGAGTACCTGCTGCAGCTCCTCACAACCTTCGCGCGTATGTGATGAAAACAGCTGAACGCTGGCCTCCGGATGCAGTTGTTGCAGTGCCTTGCGGGTCTGGAACAGGGCCGCCTTTGCCGGACCACGCTTGAGCTTGTCTGACTTGGTGAGTAGCACGTGTGTGAGCAGGCCGGCGCTCATGCACCAGCCAAGCACCTGCCGGTCAACATCCTTTAACGCGTGACGGATATCCATGAGCAGTATGACGCCGCACAGCGACTGGCGCGTCTCCAGGTAATGCGAGATATTCTGTTGCCACTGGTTCTTGATGGATTTTGAAACCTTGGCATAGCCGTAGCCGGGCAGGTCAACCAGGCGAATATTATCGTGCACATGAAAAAAATTGATCTCCCGGGTACGTCCGGGTGCCTTGCTGATGCGCGCCAGCGACCGCTGTCCGGTGAGTACATTGAGGGCGCTGGATTTTCCCGCATTGGAGCGCCCGGCAAACGCGACCTCCAGGCCGGTGTCCGCCGGAGCGCGTCGACAATCGGGTGTGCCGAGTATAAAACGGGTTTGCTGGTAGCGGTTATTCATGATTCAGGGTGCATTAGACGCGACTTCCGATGCATTGAAAAGCCGCAAGATATATACAAAGGTCAGTCGGTATGTCGCTTCTGGCCAGTTGACCCGCTGCCTCACGGCAGGTATAAAAAGAGCCCTTTTTCGCCAGTGTGAAGCGGATATCCCTCTGCCAGACTGGTAAAATGACCGTCATCAGCCAGACGGTCAGCCACAGGAGCAGTTCAGAGATGAAGAAATTTCTCACAATTACAGTTACTTTGCTTGGTTCCATGCTTTTTGCACAGGTCCACGCCGCGACTGAAACAAAGCCCGCGGGTAATATCGAGGCAGGCAAGACCAAGTCAGCCAGTTGCACTGCCTGCCATGGTGCGGACGGTAACAGCTTGAATCCTGAATGGCCAAAACTCGCCGGCCAGCATGAAGATTATCTGCTCAAACAGCTGAATTATTTCTATGGTGGCGAGCGCGAGAATGCCACTATGAAGGGCATGGTGCAGGGACTGTCCGAGAGCGATATGGAAGACCTCGCAGCCTATTATTCGAGCCAGCAGGTCCAGTTCGGCACTGCCGATCCGCAACTGGTTGAACTGGGCGAGAAGATCTACCGGAGTGGTAATGCCGAGAGTGGCGTTGCACCCTGTATGGGTTGTCACGGACCAAACGGTGCCGGTAACCCGGGTGCCAATTACCCGGCCTTGCGTGGCCAGCATTCGAAATATGTCGAAATACAGCTGCATGGTTTTGCCGAAGGCAAGCGCGTCAATGAGAATTCCGTGAAGATGATGCAGCTGCTGGCGTCACGTATGACTAACCGCGAAATTCGCGCGGTCGCCAGTTATATCCAGGGACTGCACTAGCATCCCGCCTTTTTGCATTCTCTCGGGTGCAGATGAGACACTGGACCTGCTCACCTGCCTGTGACAATGCAGGCGTGAGCAGTCACGCAGACAAACTGGCCAATCGATGCAGCATCGGGCTTGCGGTTGACGGAGTGCCTGGGCGGCGGCAACATCGCCTTCACCCGGATCAATAATCCCCGGTCAAGAGCCCTCGCTGGAATAGCCGGTGCTGTCTCACAAATTCATTAGCCACTGCGGCGATGTAGCTGTTTCTGAAGCAGGTTCCCGTCTGTACATGGAACTGCGAGCGACTAACGGTGTCGATTTCTTATCGGCTGTTTCCATCAGCACATATTGTTTGCATTAAAATTAAACCTAGCAACAATTCAGGAGTGGTATGTATGAACTTTTTCGCACGATGGCTGCTGGCCCTGGTAATCCCTGCCTTAATGGCAACGGCGGCGCTGGCTGAGGGCTATACAGAAGGCAAGGAATACGTGGCGCTGGCCAATCCGCAACCGACCGGCGATGCTGACAAAATCGAGGTCGTGGAATTGTTCTGGTATGGCTGTCCGCATTGCTACCGTCTCGAGCCCTACATAGCCGAATGGCGGGCCGCCAAGGCAGATGATGTGGAATTTGTGCAGATGCCGGCCATTATCGGACCACCCTGGGAGTTGCTCGCGAAGGCCTTCTATACCTCTGAATTTCTGGGCGTACAGGACAAAATGCACATCGCCCTGTTTGAAGCGCTCCACAAGGATAGAAAAACGTTGAAGAATGAAGCCGACGTGCAGGCGCTGTTCGTCGCGCAAGGCGTGTCGGAACAGGACTTCAAGAAGACCTTCAATTCATTTGCCGTGTCCATCAAGGTCAACAACGCCAGGCTCATGACCAAACGCTATGCCATTACCGGTGTGCCGACGATCATCGTCAATGGCAAATACAGCACCGGTGGCACCCTCGCTGGCAGCAATGAAAATATCATCAAGGTCGTCGACTACCTGGTTGAACAGGAACGGCAGGCCATGCCGGCTGTCGTCACGGCAACCGAATAAGTTTTTCAGGGTGTTTCCGGTACACAGAGACGGCCGCTTTCTATGAAGGCGGCCGAACTTTTTATACGGTGCCTTGAAAATGAAGGCGTTGAATACGTGTTCGGCATTCCCGGGGAGGAAAACCTCGATGTGATGGATGCCTTGCTGGACTCATCCATTCGTTTCATTACCGTTCGGCATGAGCAGGGTGCGGCCTTCATGGCGGATGTCTACGGCCGGCTGACCGAGCGTGCCGGTGTCTGCCTGTCCACGCTCGGGCCGGGAGCGACCAATCTCATTACCGGTGTGGCAGACGCCAACATGGATCATGCGCCACTGGTGGCCATCGCCGGGCAGGCGGGAACCAACCGCTTGCACAAGGAATCCCACCAGGTACTGGACCTGACGGGCCTGTTTGAACCGGTCACCAAGTATGCGGCCAGCCTGCTGGATCCGGATATCATCCCGGAGGTGGTACGCAAGGCGTTCAAACTGGCGCAGAGTGAAAAGACCGGCGCGGCCTTCATCGAGTTTCCGGAAAATATCGCCGCGATGGAGGTGGAGCTTGACTTGCTGCCGGTGACCCAGTCACCGGATCCCGAACCACCGGCCCTGCAGGTGGCAGAGGCGGCGGCACTGATCAGTGGCGCCAGCCACCCGATGATCCTGGCGGGTAATGGCGTGGTACGTTCCGGTGCAGCGTCGCAACTGGCCGACTTCGCCGAAAAACTGAATATCCCGGTGGCCAATACCTTCATGGCCAAGGGTGTGATCCCCTTCAAGCACCGCTGCGCACTCGGCAGCGCCGGCCTGCAGTCCAATGATTATGTCAGCTGCGGTTTTGACCAGGCCGATGTCATCATCTGTGTCGGTTATGACCTGGTGGAGTATCACCCGTATCTGTGGCATCCGAGCCGCGATCGCAGCATTATTCATATTGACCACTCGCCGGCTGAAACGGATGCCCACTACCCGGTGGCGGTCGGCGTCGTCGGCGATATCAAGCACAGCCTGCAGCGTATTGCACAGCTGGCGACGCCGCACCAGGGCGCGCATGTACGACCCCTGCGGGAGCGTCTGGTCGAGGAGATGGACCAGCACCGCGACGACCTGGAGTTTCCCGTCAAGCCGCAGAAGATCATCTGGGACCTGCGCACGGCGCTGGATCTTGAAGACATCGTGGTCTGTGATGTGGGTGCGCACAAGATGTGGATGGCGCGCATGTTCCGCTGTGAATACCCGAACACCTGCCTTATCTCCAACGGTTTCGCGAGTATGGGCATTGCGGTCCCCGGTGCCATTGCCGCCAAGCTGGTCTACCCGCAGCGTCATGTCGTGGCCGTTACCGGTGATGCCGGTTTCATGATGAATTCGCAGGAAATAGAAACGGCGATACGCTGTAAACTGCCGATTGTCATACTTATATGGAGTGACAGCAGTTACGGTTTGATTGAATGGAAGCAGATGAACCAGTTTCAGCGCATTTCCAACGTCCGTTTCAACAATCCGGATTTTGTAACCTATGCAGAATCTTTTGGTGCCCGGGGTTACCGGGTCGAGAGTACGGCGGACTTGCCGACTATACTGGAAGAAGCACTGTCCAATGACACCGTGAGTATTATCGACTGTCCGGTGGATTACAGGGAGAACATCAAATTGACGGATCAACTGGGAACACTGGTATGCCCAACGTAGCAGCCACGAAGTTCCATAAATCCGAGCGCAGCTTGCCGGAATCGACGGCAGCCAACACAGGGCAACGCATTCGCCTGCTCAGCTACAACGTGCAGGCCGGCATCAGCACCGAACGTTACCGGCATTATGTCACGCGCAGCTGGAAACACGTGCTGCCGCACGCGCAGCGCTTCAGCAATCTTGATCGTGTGGCGCGGATGGTGAAAGACTATGACATTGTCGGTTTGCAGGAACTCGATGCCGGCAGTCTGCGCAGCGGCTATATCAACCTCACCGAGTACCTCAGCGAAAAGGCGCATATGCCGTTCTGGTCGGACCAGACCAACCGCCGCATCGGGCGATTTGCCAGTCACAGTACCGGCGTACTGAGCCGCTTTCATCCCTCTGAAATTATCGAGCACCGGCTGCCGGGCAGTATCCCGGGACGCGGTGCACTGGTTATTCGTTTTGGTCACAAGCATGACTCGCTGGTGGTGCTGATCCTGCACATGGCGCTGGGTCGGCGTGCGCGGCTGCGCCAGTTTGATTACATCAGCGAGATCGTCAATGAATACCGGCACGTGATCGTCATGGGCGATCTGAACTGCCCTTCACAAAGCAGCGAAATGGACTACCTCATCAACCGTACCATGATGACTGAACCCATCCACGATGTGTGTACCTTTCCCAGCTGGCGCCCGCACCGCAACATTGACCACATCCTGGTCACGCCGACACTGCAGGTTGACCACGTCAAGGCACTGGACTTTTCGCTGTCTGACCACCTGCCGGTAGAGATGCAAATCACACTGCCGGAGTCAGTGCACCTCGGTAACAGCTAGCGTTATACAAAGAGCGTGATGTCCGCGCCCTTTGCCGATGACAGGTACGAGGCCGCACCGGCCCATTCACTGACTTCCGGGATAAAGTCCTCCTGTTTCCAGCCAAACAGGTCAACAGTCATCTGGCACGCCACCAGCTTCACCTCCGCCTCTATGCACAGCTCACGCAGTTCAGGGATGGTGGCCACGCCCTTGTTCTTCATGGTCTGCTTCATCAGCGTCGTTGCGACCGACTCAAAACCCGGCACACCGGCCATTAACAGGTTGGGCATATTCCATTCGACGTTCTGGAACCACCGTGGGCCAAAGGGCATTTTCATTGGCATGGCAGGATTCCCCAGCGGGCTGATATGCGGGCTCAGGTCCTTCTTCAGAAGAGCCAGACCGTAGAAGGTGAAAAACAGCGAGGTCTCCCAGCCCATGGCAGCCGCGGTGGCACCGAGGATGAAGGGTGGATAGGCCCAGTCAAGTGTCCCCTTGGTCACCATGATCGAGAGACGCGGTGTTTCATTGTCGCTCACCGTCGCCAGACTTTTTGCAAAGCGCATTTCAAACCATGCGTTGAGCTGATCGGATGACATTTCTGCAAGTACCTTGCCGTTTATTTCTTCTGTCGCATTCATCACGGATCTCCTGAAACAGTTGAGTCGGGTGTGGTGGTGTTCTCACTTGCATGATGACGTGTCATCGAAGTGTGCCTCGCAGCAATATGACATGCTTCGAATGACGGGCACCTCGCGGGCGCCTCTTTTGCAAACAGTATAGGACAAGTTGTCCGGCGTGGAGAGGAAATATTCCGCATGAAAACAAACCGCTCATGCACGACCCGACAGTCCGGCAAGAGCGGTTTGCAGCCGTGATCAATAATGAGCAAGGAAACGCGGGGGATGCCTGTTGCTTACTTCTGACACAATCCTTTCAGCAGCATGTCGGCATAGCCAACAATACCGAGCAGTTTTCCCTGATCGATGACTGGTGCGTAGGAGAAGCCCAGCTTGTTGAACAGGCGGGCGCAGTAGCGGATATCCATGTTCGGATCGACGCTGACCACCGGTTTCGACATGATTTCATAGATATTGACGCGCTCGGGCGCACGGCTGACAGCCAGCACCTCACGCGCGATATCGGATAGCAACACGATACCGTATTCGTCGTTGTCATTGCGTTTGTCAACGATCAGCACATCAGCGCCGGTCTCCTTCATCTTTGCAAGTGCCTGGTCGGTCATCAGCAGGCCATCGACCAGCTCGTAGTTGTCGGTCATTACATCTTTGACATGTACCGACTCATTGGTGCTCATAGTTTTTCCTCCACGGCTTCAGATAATTTGCTTATTTGCTGGGTCACACCGACGGCATCCTCGACATCCAGCTGAAAGGCAATACCGGTTCCCGGGCGTTTGTCGAACTTCCCGATTGCGTCAATGGTTTCCAGGATATCCCGGCTCATGTGTTCCTCGACCAGGAACATCAGCA
>JBATFE010000237.1:0-7197 GCA_049664445.1 Gammaproteobacteria bacterium | reverse complement strand
ATGACCAAGCGCCTCACTCCCATGGAACTGATCGGCGGCCACAAGTGCAAGGACGCCAGGGGTCTGCAGGCAATCCTGAAAAAGGCAGAAGAACTCGAGGCCGCGCGAATCCCCGCGGCTGGCAAGTGAGGAACTGAACATGGCTAAAAAATCCTACTCTTTCTATCCCGGCTGCTCCTCGCAGAAGGCCGCTTCCGCATCCAACTACATGGTGTCCGTGGACAGCATGTGCAAAACGCTGGATATCGAACTCAACGAGATCCCGGACTGGAACTGCTGCTCTGCATCCATCGGCTATGCCGGTGGTGGCGAACTGCCGCGGCTGGCACTGTCTGCCCGTAACATGGCGATCAGCGAACAGGCCAATCCCGGTCAGGACATCGTTGCAACCTGCGCTGCCTGCTGGCTTGCCACCAAGGAAACCCAGGAACGCCTGCATGACGACAGCAAGCTGATGGCCGAGACCAACGAGGCACTGGCAACTGCAGGGCTCAAGGTCGAGGGTAACCAGAAAATCCGCCACATGGTCGAGGTCCTGATCGAGGACCTCGGTTACGAGGAAATGGGCAAGCACGTCAAAAAGCCGCTCGACGGCATCAAGATTGCCGGCTACGTCGGTTGCCAGACCAACCGTCCGTTCGGTATCGATGGCGAGTCCTATGAAAACCCGAAATACCTCGACAAGCTGGTCGAGACCATGGGTGCTGAACCGGTTGAAAACTACGACAAGAAGGTGTCCTGTTGTGGCGGCGCGCTGGCCTTCTCCGAACCGGAAAAGAGCCAGGCGCTGATCAAGGACATCATCGAGTCTGCCTATGACGGCGGTGCCGACATGATCGTCACCCCCTGCCCTGTTTGCCAGATGAATGTCGAGGTCTACCAGGACCACATCAACCAGAAGTACAAGACCAACTTCAAGATGCCGGTGGTGTACTACTCGACCCTGATGTCCGTCGCCTACGGCGGCAGCGGCAAGGAGGCGGGTCTCGACGGCCAGATCATCAAGGCCAAGCAACTCGAAGAGATCGCCTCGAAGTAATCTACGGCTGGCTGGGGGCAGGTGCGCAGCACGGTAACCCAACAAGCATAAAGCCCCTCATTGAGGGGCTTTTCTCATGGATGTGAAAATTCATGAACTGGTAATAATGCGTAAATACAGGAGAGCATGATGGGTAACACACAGAAGAAGATCGGGGGATTAACTGTCAGCGATGTAATGCAGCACAATGTCCTGGCCGTCGATGCAGACTGGCCACTGGACAAGCTGGCAGGATTTCTGGTTGATAACAGTATTTCAGGGGCGCCCGTCACGGACGAAAAAGGCGAACTGGTCGGCGTCGTGTCGCTGACCGACCTCGTTCGCCATAGCAGCATGACGGAAAAAGATACCGAAACCGCCAGAACCCACGATGTCTACCTGTATGATCTGGAACGGCACATGAGCCATGAAGAGCTGCGGGTGTTCCACACCCAGTACGAGTCACCGATTCAGGTACGTGAGATCATGACACCGATGATCTTCAAGGTAAGCGAGGAAGACAGCCTGCAGGATGTTGCAGCGGCCATGCTCAAGGGGAGAATCCACCGCGTTTTCGTTACCCGCGGTAGCACCCTGACCGGTATTGTCACCGCACTGGACATGCTGCAGGTGATCAGAAACGCATAACCAGAAAACCTGGGGCAGCATCGATGGGTGACCGGTTAACAATATTTACTGTACACAGGTCCCAATTGGCCACGCAAGCAGATAGCGCCGGCAAACCGGCAGTCACCGCCATAACAGGATTTTCCTAAAGGCTGGCAATGCTTGCCGCAAGCATGGACGTCATGAGTACACCCCTGCAATCCCATGAAGGTTTATTACCATTCCTGATCAGGATCTGATTGTATCGCTTCCAGTTGTACACCCAGTGTGCCACGGGGCACAACCAAACTCATACGCATACCGTCGCGGTTGATTACCATATTGGTAAAGCTGCCGATTGCCCCATCCAGTGTGGCCTTGCGCAAATCAGACCATGCAAATATTTTCCTGTCGTCATAATACAAAACAACATCACCTTTCTGAATGCCATTTAGTTCAGCAGGTGATTCGGCCATCACCGAGGTGACTTTCACGCGATTATTTATCCCGCTTACCATAAGGTATCGGTCGTATGTATCGTCACCCAGTTCATCTCGCAAAGATATTTTATTTTGATTTAATTCACGCAGTTCATCCCGGTACTGTTGTGCGCCCGCCGAACTATCGCGTTGTATCAGATTCTGTAATTCCAGGCGTCGGAATTCCTGTTGGCTTATGCGGCGCAATATATCCTCGGCAACATCCGGATCAACTCCGGCGGATACCAGATTCTCCTTGTCAGGAACCAGCGCGCGTGCGTTTTGAGCACCTTTGCCAGCCAGTTGTACTTGTTTATTGTCTGCACTGTCATCAACTTTCTCTCGGGTTTTCGCTACTTCATTTAATTGCATTTCAAGCCAGTCAGTCTTCTGTTGCAACTGTTCAATCTGTAACCTTAGATCACCGGGTTCGGTTTGCACATGCAGCGGCCCGGAAAGATCAGTGCTGTGTTGCGCTTGAATCTTGTCAGTGGATAGAGAGTCAGAGTGAAAAAACTGGCTGCTGATGCCGCCCAGATAGCCAACAATTAACGCAATAAAAAGTGTTGTCAGATGAGATTTCATGGCAAGCGTATGCCTCTCTGAATTGCCAGATACTGTACTGGACCCTGTCTATCAGGTCGCTACTGTGTCCGACTGCAGGCGCTTGCTATGATTCATTTTCATTTCTCAATATGAGGATGCAATCCCGGATTGTGCGTGGAGCGATCTTTGAAATACAACACACATAGAACCTTGCCTGCAGAAACAGCCTTTTACCTTCATTTCATCCCTGCTTGCAGTGCGGTTTTTTCGTGGCTACGTATACCTAAGGACAATATACAGAAACAGTGTCTGCTACTAGTATTTTAGCTATAACAAGGCAGTCTGCTCGGGGGGTGAAGAACAAGCAACAATAGCGTTTGCTACAACTGTTGATTACACGGTGGCCAAGGCAATAAATACTAACCACCAGGAGTTGCTCAATCATGTGGTTAATAACAAAAACCTGCAGGTTATGGTTACCGTTTCTCGCCATGCTGTTGTCAGCATCTGTTACCAGTGAGTTTATTCAGCCGGATACCGGCCTTACTGGCCAGATCAGCCATGGGCGAACGCATTATGTGTTATCTGCAGAGGACCTTGAATCTTGCTGCCTGTACCGGTTTCACGATAACAGCGCAGCTCTCGATAATTTTCCAGCGATTGCGAAACCTGCCGGTGATGCCGATACTGTTGCGGATATTTGGGTACGGATGCGCAGTGGTTTTGCTTTTCCAGTAACCGACCGGGATGACATACATACCCACATTGAAGAATACGTAAAGCACCCGCACCTTTTTGAACAGCTTCTGCAGCGCGGTGAGCCCTACCTGTTCCATATTCTCAACCGCATCGAGCATTATGATATGCCTGCAGAACTGGCGTTGCTCCCGGTCATTGAGAGTGCCTTTGATCCCTTTGCCACCTCGCCGGCCGGTGCCGCAGGCATCTGGCAGTTTATGCCCGCTACCGCGACTGATGCAGGTCTGGATCAGGATTGGTGGTATGACGGGCGTCGCGATATCATTGCTTCAACCGATGCCGCGCTTGATTACTTGAGCCAGCTTCACAAACGCCTGGGTGGTGACTGGTTGCTGACCCTGGCAGCCTACAATGCCGGCAAAGCGCGGGTACAAAGAGCAATCAGGCAGAACCGTGATGCTGGCAAGCCTGTTGATTTCTGGCATCTCCCGTTACCTGCAGAAACGCGTTCCTATGTACCCAAACTGGTCGCCCTGAGAATGATTATTGAAAACCCCCATGACTATAATATCTCGTTGCCGAAGCTGCTGGATACCCGCTATTTCAGTCGTGTCGAGATCCGGGGGCAGATCGAACTGCGGGTAGCTGCACAGTTGTCCGGAGTGCCCCTGATTGAACTGCAGCGCCTGAATCCGGGTTACGATCGCTCAATAACACAGCCAGACAAGACCCATATGCTGCTCGTTCCCATGTCAGTAGAGCGTGTATTTCGCGAGCACATCGCCCGCTTACCGCCAGAGCTGCGTATTCAGTCGATCCACCACCGCATACGACTGGGTGACAACCTGAGCCGCATCGCGCAGCAGTATCGTACAACCATATCAGTGTTGCGCAAGGCCAACCGCCTGAAAGGAAGCAAGATTATCGCGGGTGACATGCTTATTGTTCCCGTGGGTCAACGCAAGGGTCCTTTCGCCGGAAACACCGGCACAGCGCTGATGTAATAGCAGTTCAGGCTGATTGTATTGAGCATAACGGACCGCAGCTGCTGAGGCGACATCAGGCTTTATTACCGCCGCAGGCTAACTGCCGTGTTGGCAGTTATAGAGCAATAGCGTCAGCAGTGCTAACATGTGCCTCGTTCCCCAGCGAGGCAGCTGTCATCGGCGATATATTCCTTGGATGGATAGACAAGTACCAGGAGTACGCGCTGTTCATTGTACCAACCATCGCATTTCTCGAAGCATGCGTCGGCATCGGCATTTTTATATCCGGCGCCATACTGCTCAGCGTTTGTACCGTGCTTTACACGCAAGGCATCGCGACGTTGCCGCAAATGTTGCCACTGGCATTTTTGGGTGCCACCATTGCCGACCACAGCGGCTATTATGCAGGCAGATGGATTGGTCCGAGGTTTCACCACACTCAATTCGCCGCCAGGCGCAAGGCCCTGCTTGATAAGACAGAAGCGATGCTGGTGAAGCATGGGGAAATGGCCATCATCATTGGTCGTCTGTTGACCGCGATTCGAAGCGTGGTCCCTCTGCTCACCGGCATCAGCGGTTTGTCACCGGCCAGGTACACGCTGTATGACCTTATCGCCTGTAGCGTCTGGACTACCGGACTCGGATTACTGATCGTCGGTCTTGACGGACTGCTGGACTAGTTATTCCGTGAGCTTGAAACCTGATCGGGTCTTCCCCGTATCGGGCGGGTAAATTCTATCCGCCAATAGCCGCTTCAAAGGCTCGCCGCCAGGCCAACCGAAAAACCTGATACCTTGTCGCCGACTACGTAGCGACCGACAAGCCGGACACGACGGATAGAGCAGGGAATGGCGCAATACAAGCGCTGCGTCTATTTCCATCACTTTCCGATGACGCCCTTGAGAAGACTGCCCACGCCACC
Organism: Gammaproteobacteria bacterium; assembly: GCA_049664445.1. Lineage (GTDB taxonomy): Bacteria > Pseudomonadota > Gammaproteobacteria > UBA9214 > UBA9214 > UBA9214. The sequence goes on along the minus strand of JBATFE010000237.1, from coordinate 1,941 downwards.
CTTCTTCTTCTCTTCCTCCGGCCTGGACTGTTCCGCATTACCGGTACTGGCGCTGCTCGACGCGGGCTTCCGCTGCGCAGTAAGACAGGGATTTTCATCCTTCGTGGCCTCGTTATAGAGACGCGTGGCCAGGGTGGAAAGCCCACCCGTTGCCACAGCGGCGGTAACGGATGCACCCTGTTTGAGCACGCCCGCAGGATTCAGTTCAAGCTTGGGCTCCGCCAGCGTACCCCCCACCTGCACCAGCCCGGCCAGTGACACATCACCCACTTTGGTCAGGGCCTTCAGGGTGCCCTTGGCGACATCGTCTTTCGGCCTGGAATCGATCAGCAGCGCCAGTTGCTCGTTTTTCAGGTTGATGGTGCCGCTGCCCAGTATCAGCAATTTGTCCGTTTCGACCACAATGCCATTCTCGGTCGTGGCCATGCCATCCTTGATGTCGTAGCGCACCACAGCGCACTTGAGTGTGGTGTATGGCTCCTCCTTCATGAACGGATTGAGCATACGGAAGAGCTCGAACTGCACGTCGCCACCGGCGAGGTTCATCGACTTGTTGTTGATGCGACCCTCGCCGGCCACCAACAGCACCTCGCCGTTCAATCCGGCCGCCATGGCCCGCACCGAGTTGCCCCGACCCTTGAGTCTGAGGGTCAGGTCGATCTTTCCGCCGCTCATGATGTCACTGCCCATGAGCTCCTTGATCAGGCGCCCCCTGTCGATCTGACTGCCGTCGACCGTGGCTGTCAGCCCGGCAATCTTCCCGCTGGCATCGACATCGATGCCGGCGCTGATCGTCCCCCCCGCCACCTGTGCCTTTGCGGGTTTGAGCAACAGCCGGCTGCCGTCGAGTGCCAGCTTCAGATCCACGTTCTGCAGCGGCAGCCCCTGGGCAGTGACGCGATCAGCCTGCAGGGTGACATCGGCATCCACCAAACGCAGGCCATCCAGTGGCAGCGGATCATCGGAAAAGACACGCTTTGCCTGCTCTGTCTTCTCATCCTTTTCCGGCGCTGACGTGCCGCCCGCAGCGGTGGTGAAATCCGCAAGATCGATGTTCGTGGAGGTCAGCTGTGCCTCCACCCTGGGGCGCGCGCCTGTCAATACGGCGGCCAGCCTGCCGGAGACATCCGTCTTGCCTACCCTGGCCTTGAGCCCTTCGAGCTGGTAACCCGCATCGCTGTCCGATAGCCGTGCGGACACCTCTATCGGCCCGAGCGGCGGCAGTTCGGTGCCGGCCAGGCCCGATAAGGTGCCCAGTGAATCCGTCTTCATGGCGATATCGAGTGACAGCCCCTTGCCTTCCATCGGCTGCCCCAGTTCGCCGTCGATCGTGATTCGCGCGCCAGCGGTATCGATTGTTGCCTGTAGCGGGTAGGCCTGGTTGGCCAGTAAGGTCCTGAGTGCTCCCAGGGTGGCGCTGGCATTGATGGCATGACCGTTATAGGCGACATCCAGATCCAGCTTGAGCGGGCTGTTCGTGTCCTCGGCCTGTGCAGACAGCCGGTCTATGACAAGTAGGGTCGTCTGCCCGGTATCCCCAGCGCGGTAACGGAACCGCCCCTCGCTGATCTCGATCTCCCGAACACCCACTGCGGGAAGTCCGGGTACCGCGGCCTCTTCCTCCGGGCCGGCCGTCTGTTCGGGCAGGCTTTCACCGAATACCCAGTTGCCGCGCCCCCCGGCATCGGTTTCGATGAAGATATCCGGCTCGATGAGGATTAAACGCTCTACCAGAATATCCCCTGACAGAAGCGGTAGCAGCGCGACCTTCACCTCGATGCTCTTCACCGTCGCCATCCGGGGCTGTGTACCCCATGCCGCATTGCTGAAACTCACGCCGTCGACGGCAACCGTGGGTATCAGCGACAAGCCAAGATGCAGGTCCCCCTCAATCAGCAGCTCGCGGCCGGTAGCCTCTTCAACCATCTTTTCGATCGTGTC
>JBATFE010000236.1:0-12198 GCA_049664445.1 Gammaproteobacteria bacterium | reverse complement strand
TTGTAGCCAGTTTGGTAGGCATACTGGCCTTGTCTATAACAACACCTCGCCCGCCAGGGTTTCGCCCCGGCTGTTGAGCAAGTAGATCGCACTGCCCTCACAATCCACTTCCAGTTTAAGGCGTGTTTCCACACCCGAGGGTTGGGTTTCCAGGCCTTCATAGCTGAACAGGATGCCAAGCGCCTTGCCGTGAGCGGCAGACCTTTGCAGGCGCTTGCCCATCAATTCGGTACGGCAATTGGGCCAGGCCATGACAACACTACAGTCACCGGAGTACAGCAGTGACTCCGCCGTCCACAGCGCGCTGCGGCCAGGGTGCGGATTTACCTGCAATACCCGGTCGTGGTTTATGGCGGCTTCCGTGAACATCCCCGCGCGCGCCGGGTAGGTTGGATTCACCATGGCTATCCAGCGGCCCTGCTGGCTGAGACGACTCAGTGCCGGCATCAGTAACGGCAGCGCATCGCAGTAGGCGTCCGGCAGGATGATTTCGACCAGTCCGCTCTTTGGCCAGCCAGCGCCCGGCAACATCTCATCAAGCAGCGGGATACCACTGGGGGTTACCAGCGAGGAACCTGCCACAGAGGGCTGTTCCCAGGCATTCAGGTGGTGCAGTTTGTTGACTGTATTCATTACTTGATCTCCTTGCGCAAGATGCCCACGGCCAACCCCTCGATGTCCAGCGTCTGTTCGCGCAGGTCGACACGGATCGGTTCATAAGCCGCATTCTCCGGTATCAGCCTGACGATAGAGCCACGCTGCCGAAAACGTTTCACCGTTACCTCGTCATCCAGTCTTGCCACGACCACCTGGCCGTTTTCCGCATGCGGCGTGTGGTGGACCGCCAGCAGGTCGCCATCGTGAATACCGATATCCTGCATACTGTCACCCTTGACGCGCAGCAGATAATCGGCACGCGGATGAAAGGTATCGGCTTCAATCTGGCAATAGTCCTCGATATTCTGCTCTGCCAGTATCGGTTCACCCGCAGCGACCCGACCGACCACCGGCAGGCCGTATTCCTCATCCTCATCAAGCAGGCGTATCCCGCGCGAAGATCCGGGGATCATTTCAATCGCGCCCTTGCGTTCCAGTGCGCGCAGATGATCCTCCGCGGCGTTCGGGGAGCGGAAGCCGAGCGCATCGGCAATCTCCGCGCGCGTCGGTGGACAGCCCTCCTCGGCTATGTAACTGCGAATCAGCTCGAGGATCTCGGCCTGCCGTGCGGTCAATGTATCGTGGGTCATGTTTATCTACTGGTTATCTATACAGTAGCTGTGATTCTATACAGTAAACATACAAATGCAAGTGTTTTTTATCTTATTGATATATATGTATTTATAACTATAAACTACTGCCAGTCGCCGGCAATCCGGTTTTACTGTGCGATTGCATAAATTGGATTATCATAGGCAGCGGACAACGGCGGCCCTGCGATCACGCAGCGAGCCGTCGTCACAGTTAACCACAATTGCTTCTGACCCTGGATCCAGCATGCCCGACACAGCCACTGCCCGTACATCCCGTCATACCGTTGCCGTCCAGGTCGGCAATGTCGTCATTGGCGGCAACGCACCCATCGTGGTGCAATCCATGACGAACACGGACACAGCCGATATCGCCGCGACCGTACAACAGGTCCGGGAACTGGCGCAGGCAGGTTCCGAACTGGTACGCATCACGATTAACACGGAGACGGCCGCGCGTGCCGTGCCGGCCATCGTCGAGCAACTGCAGCAGACAGATACCCCGGTGCCGCTGATCGGTGATTTCCATTTCAACGGTCACAAGTTGCTGGCGAATAACCCGGACTGCGCACAGGTACTTGCCAAGTATCGCATCAACCCCGGCAACGTCGGGCGCGGCAAGAAACGTGACGAACAGTTTGCCGACATGATCGAGACGGCCTGCCGCTACGGGAAACCGGTACGCATCGGGGTCAACTGGGGCAGCCTTGACCAGGCACTGGTGGCGCGCCTGATGGATGACAACGCGAGGCGCAAAGAGCCGCAAGATGCACAGGGCATCATGCATGAAATCATGGTGACCTCTGCACTGGAAAGTGCCGCGCAGGCGGAAGCGCTGGGCCTGCCACGCAACCGCATCACCCTGTCTGCCAAGATGAGTGGTGTGCAGGACCTGATTGCGGTGTATCGCGCCCTCTCGGAACAGTGTAACTACGCCCTGCACCTCGGCCTCACCGAGGCCGGTATGGGTTCAAAAGGTATCGTCGCTTCAACCGCGGCCCTGTCAGTGCTGTTGCAGGAGGGTATTGGCGACACCATCCGTATCTCACTGACACCCGAACCCGGCGGTGACCGCTGCCGTGAAGTGATCGTCGCGCAGGAATTGCTGCAGGCCATGGAGCTCAGGCATTTTACGCCGGCCGTGATCGCCTGCCCGGGTTGCGGGCGCACCACCAGCCACTATTTTCAGCAACTGGCGCAGGACATACAGAGTCACCTGCGTGACCAGATGCCGTTATGGCGCAGGCATTATCCGGGGGTGGAAGAGATGAAGGTCGCCGTCATGGGTTGTGTCGTCAATGGTCCCGGGGAAAGCAAACATGCCAACATCGGCATCAGCCTGCCGGGTACCGGCGAGGTGCCGGTGGCACCGGTTTACGTGGACGGTGAAAAAACGGTGACTTTAAAAGGCGACAGTATTGCCGCGGAGTTTCAGAAAATCGTCGATGATTATGTACGCCGACGCTATGGCTAGTTAGTGCATCCATAAACGCTGTAATTTCTCTCGCCAAGACGCAAAGGCGCCAAGAAAGAAATATCAGTATGCTTTTATGTCAATAATTTATACCTTTGCGATCTTTGCGTCTTGGCGAGAGTTATTCTTTCTGGATGATCACTAGTTAGTGCTGGCAGTCGATCATTTTGCACTGCGCGTCGGCGAGTCTGCCGGCTTCTGTTCCGATACCAGGTGTGAGTAAATCAGGCTTTGTTGTTTTATTGACGGATCACGTACAGGCTTTACCGAGAATATCCCTGATGTCAGTGCAACAGCGATCAACACCACGATACCAATAAATTCAATTGAGTTAAGCGCACGTAAACAGTAAGACTTGAACATGTAGCGACCTCGAAGCCGGCTGATTGACTGCTGCTCATATCGGCATTTGACTACACATTTCCAGCCTCTTGATACAGCATTGTGAATTGCATCACGGACATATCACCCGAGCGCTGAATGAACATCGCGGCTGTCTACCCACCCCGCTGCCTGGCTGGCTACCAGCCATCTGATTTTTAACCACTATTCCAGCTTAAGCACGGTTTCCACAGGCCGCCAGGATGACTATGCATAATGATCATGCAGCATCGTGGAGGTGAGCCATGAGGGACACAAACGACAGACGTCAGCCACACGCAACAAGCCCGTATCCCGTCGACGACAATCCGCAGCAAGCGGCCGCTGCCGAGCGCCGTAAAATTCGTGACCGGCGCATGGAAAACCTGTCACTGGAAGAGCGCCAGCTGCTGTTATCCGAAATGCCCGCCCTGCCACCCGAATCCGGGTAGCAGCAGACCCGGCCCCGGTTCAACACTTTTAGTTGAAAAATAAGGTATTTTCATTTAGCTTGGTGTAGTATCTCGGTAGCCAAGGGGCTTGGGGACAATGTTTCCAGACACCATGGCAGGAAGATAGATCTCAGTTGCACGTATTAAATGTAGGTTATATTGGAAGTCCTCGTTGCACCTCCTGTACATTACCTTTCATGATCTGCGATTGAATACACGTTCATTATTTACTAGAGGTTAATACCACATGGCTACAGGCACTGTTAAATGGTTCAACGATTCAAAGGGCTTCGGTTTCATCGCACCAAATGACGGCGGCGAAGATGTATTCGTACATTTTTCTGCTATCGGCGGAGACGGTTTCAAGACACTGGCTGAAGGACAAAGCGTATCGTTTGATGTCGAGCAGGGCCCGAAAGGACTGCAGGCTACAAACGTCACGGCTGCCTGACGTTCAGCTAACAGCTGTTACACAAGAACCCCGCTCATGCGGGGTTCTTTTTTGGGTGTCAGAAAACCCTGTCGAAACACGCGGCCCAGGATGTCAGGATACTTGCAGTGAGAGGAAGTGGTATTCGCCGGATTAACTGATCGATATAACGGCTAGCCACTCGAGTATTCGCTACACCATCAGCATAATAAAAGAGGGTTCACTGCGTGGGGCTGGAATATTCCACTTTATCCAGGACTGAATGCCTCATCTGATTCAGACGTAATAATTATCTATGCGTTATCAATGCCATATTCATAATAGTTTCTGGAATGGGGTACCATTGGGCAACCACGAAGTCGGTTGCTGCGGTCGAAGCCATAATGAATATGAAAACAGGAGTTAAAACCAATGCCGGAACAAGACAACCAGAAACTGTCCGATGACCTTGTGAAGTCACTCGGACTGCAGCATCCACCTCTCGCGGTCCACTTCAGCCAGGAACCCCTGCCCGGGGTTGAACCATATACCGACGATATGCCAGCGCCGACCGAAGATGGCCGGACAGGTCGTGTGCCCGCCGGTTGCGTTTTCTGGATGAAGGCTGAAGGACGAACCTTCAGCACAGTATCAGAAGACCACGCCAACTGCAGTGTCGGCAGCGTAACTCATGGCTTCAAGTCACTCGAGGAAGTAGGTGACAAGTCGGACGTTGGTGCACTGGTCGGCGCTGGATGGGTAGCTCCGGAAATGTTCCCCGCTATACCGGTGGTAAAAATGCAATACAAATATGTGGCCTACGGTCCGCTGCAAAATGCCGATAAGATGCCGGATGTAGTGTTCCTGCGCGTTAACGCCAAACAGGCCATGACAATCTCGGATGCATTTCCCGGCATGCGTTTCGAAGGAAAACCGCAATGTCATATCATCGCCATCGCAAAGGAACAGCAAGAGGTGGCAGTCAGCGTCGGCTGCATGTTAAGCCGCGTACGCACCGGCATGCCCAATACTGAAATGACATGCGCTATACCCGGGGCGCGTCTCGCTGAGGTAGTGCAGCAAATCAAGACAACGACTGTCATTGACGGTACTGTGGCCAATTACGCCAGTGAGGATACTCGGCGTTTCGAGGTGCGCTAACACGGATACCTTCGCGAGCCTCCCGTGCCAGGGATGTTTGTCCAGCGTGAACAGGTATTATTGAAACAATCAGATGACCCCTTCCCTGATTATAAAACCTCGACGAGTGGAGGACTCGTAAAGGACCACAACCGGCGACACTCTGTACTTCCGATATTGGCCGGATATCAAGGGCTCTAACCCGCCGTCAGCGTTCTAGTCATGGATGAGTATAATTAGAATCACAGGAGGTCAGCATGGATGCCGAGTACAAAGCCGGTTTTGAATTCATCAAGACACTGGGCGAGGAACTGACACATCAGTCGTTCGATCTGCCCCCCTTTCCCGAAAATATGATGCGCGTGCGTGAAGCACTCAATGACCCTGATATTTCGATTAATTCAGTGGCACAGGTCATCCAGTCCGATCCCCTGCTGACCATTCGTCTGCTGCGCATGGCAAATTCTGCCATGTTGCGACGCGGCCCGGTAGAGATCATCGATTTGAAAATGGCAATCAGCCCGAATTATTTGCAGACCCCCTCGCGATAAACGGGATTCTGCTGGACTGGCATCCCGGGGTTGGCCGGATGATTATCGAAACGTGGGGCTTCTCCAACGCGATTGCCGAAGCGGCAGATGAACATGAATACCTGGATCGGGAACATTCCGGGGGATCTGATATCACCGATATTGTTATTGTCGCCAACCAGCTGTCTCACCTGGATTCTGACGACAGCGAGGGACAGCAGGCCCTGGTGCAGCTGCCGTCCTTTAGCAAGATAGGCATCAGCCCCGATGACCTCGCAGTTATCCTGGAGGAGTCCGATGAAGAGATTGCCTCAATGGCAACTGCGCTGGGATGATCCCGGGGTAAAAAAAATTTACCTTACCAATTGTTACTGATTGTTGTCTTCAGGTGCACCATTAGTGCGCCATGCCCATGAAAAAAGGCCTCCTGAAATCAGGAAGCCTTTGATTTAGCTGGAGCCGGCGAGAGGAGTCGAACCCCCGACATCTTCATTACAAGTGAAGCGCTCTACCAGCTGAGCTACGCCGGCATCTTGGCCGTAATGGACAAGGCGGCCTATTCTAGTGAATTGGCCGCCTTGCCGCAATTCAATAACATGCCAGGTCGATCAACTGCAGTTCCGGGTGGTCTTCCACGAGCTTGTTCATCTGCCCGGTGGCGGAACCGTCACTCTCAATATCCAGCCACCAGTTGCTCTGTGTGGCGAATCGTTCCTGCAGCTGGGCATCGAGCCCCATCTCCCGGGCCTCTTTGAGGCGACGTTCGGCGCGTGACATGCTGCCGAACGTACCGAGGGAAATAAAGTTCTTTTTGCCAACGTAATATTCCTTGTCCCTGTGTTTTTTCAATACCGCCAGTACGGCCTGGACTTCATCCTGCGATGTCGCGGGAAGATAAATCCAGTAGCCGATCAGTTTCTTGCTCTGTAACTCTCGATGCCTGGGCTGCAGACCATGCTCGATTAGCCGGGTTTCAACTGCCTGCAGCTCATCAACCGCCAGAAACGGGCCCAGTGCCTGGCACAGAACGGCGGCACCGGCACCGGGCGGCTGCTCCGCGGTCAGGTCCTCGATACTGGAGACATCGTCCGTAGTGGCGGCTTGCGCCTTCCTCTCCTGCAGGGTCACCAGGCGACTCGCCGTTGCCGGTATCGGTGGCAAGTCACGTTGTTCCGTTTCACTCAGGGAACTGGAGTCAATTACATTCCAGCCAAAATAAACCAGATTCACGACCAGCAGCAGATAGACCAGGTGTCGCATTAAGTTTCTCCGGCAAGTATCGCCAGTCCCTTCAGGACCAGCTCGGGATCATGATGCGCAGGGCGTGCTAATAATGTCAGTATCGTACCGGCATCGCCACCGGTAATCAGCACCTCGAACTCCTGCTCCTGTGTGGCGACCATATCGGTGATAATGCGATCAATCGCCGCCACCGCCATATAAACGGCGCCACCATGGACGGCGGCACCGGTATCTGTGGCAAACAGGGTAGCCAGCGGGTCGTCTGCCGAAGGCCTTACCCCGGCGGTATCCTCCCGTATCACCTGTTTCAGCATTTCAATACCGGGAAGAATCAGCCCACCAAGGTGCTGGCCACTGGCCGCCAGCAGATCCAGGGTAATGGCTGTGCCACAGTCGATGACACAGACCGCCGCACGACTCTGATGGCGGGCACCGATCAATGCGGCCCAGCGATCAACACCCAGGGTTCCAGCAACCGTATACGCATTCGTTACCCCGCAGGCCGCACTGCCGGTGCTGACATATTCAGGGACTAGTGACCAGTGTTGCCGGGACCAGGCCGTCAGGATGTGCGCCATGGCCGTGCCCGCCACATTGACTACGAAGACGGCGGTGGGTCGCTGCAGTGCCGCCCAGGAGAGGGTCAACTGACCGGCGATGTCACGGTCCCTGTGCACAAACCGATGGCCGGAAATAATGCCGTCTTCCCCGGCAAGCGCCCACTTGACAGCGCTATTTCCGACATCCACCAGCAGCCTCATGTGGCTACCCGCAAGGTAACATCACCCGATACAAAGCGCCTGCGACCGTGTGTCGTATCGACCAGTAATGCCCCGCCCTCATCAATCCCGCAAGCGGTACCCGTGATAGATTCATTGGGCAGCGTCAAGTCGACCTCGCGCCCCCTGACAACGTCATAGTGGCACCACTCATCAAGGAACGGCTGCAGTCCTGCCGCATCAAAGGTATCAATGGCAGGTAACAATTCATCCAGTATCCGCGCGGCCAGAACATTCCTTGAAATACAGTTATCACCCGTCAGGTGATATAAATCCGTCCATGACTGGTCAATCGCGGCCGCTTCTCCACGTGGCATACAGACGTTGACACCGATACCGACGATCACGGCACAGGGTCCGCTCGCCTCGCCGACCACATCGATCAGGACACCGGCCAGCTTGGCATCGCTGACCAGGATGTCGTTGGGCCACTTCAAGCCGGCGTCTTTAATGCCGTAGCCGTGCAAGGCCCGCAAAACCGCAATACCGGTTGCCAGACTGAGGCCACCGAGGGCCGCCGCCCCGGTTGCAGAGCGCCACAACAGCGACAGGTAGAGGTTGGCGGCGAAGGGTGACACCCAGGTACGTCCACGCCTGCCGCGCCCGGCCAGCTGCAGTTCCGCGACACATACTGTTCCGGACGGCGCGCCATTCAGCGTCTGCTCGCGCAACCAGTTATTGGTTGAATCAACTTCGAGAAAAACGGCGATGTCATCGATAGCAGCCGCCGTCATGTCGGTCGCGGCGGACAGAATCCTGCCGCGTTCCAGCAACTCCAGGGATGTCGTCAGACAGTAACCCTTGCCGCGTTGCACCGAGAAATCCACGCCCATGTCACGCAGCGCCTTGAGATGTTTCCACACCGCCATGCGGCTCACACCCAGCGAGGCGCCCAGGTCCTCACCGGAATGAAATTCACCATCTGAGAGCAGATTTAACAAACGGCGGCGCAACGGCATCGCGAGAGCTTAACAGACCGGCCGGCCACACTGAAACCGTAATTTTCCACATCAGAAAATCATTATTACCGTGCCATGTGTGTTCATCCCGGCGCTGTTTATAGCTACGACCTGCCGGTGGAAGGCTGCACCGAGGCACGCTGCCTGCAAATAGACGCTGATGCCAGGGGAAGAAGCGGGCCTGAGCGACGAGGCATCAGCGGCATGAATCAGTCAGTCATAGCTCACGCCGGTACCACCCAAGCCACAGTAGCCGCGGGGATTCCTGGCCAGGTACTGCTGATGATAGTCTTCCGCATAGTAGAACACCGGCGCCTCGATGATTTCAGTGGTGATTGCAGCGAAGCCTTTCTCGGCCAGTTGCGCCTGGAAGCGCTCCCTGGATGCCCTGGCAGCAGCCAGTTGTGAGTCGTTATACGCATAAATACCGGAACGGTACTGGGTGCCGACATCATTGCCCTGGCGCATGCCCTGTGTCGGATTATGAGATTCCCAGAAGACCTTCAGCAATTCATCATAGCTAATGATCTTCGCATCATAGACGACCAGCACCACCTCGTTATGACCGGTCATGCCGGTGCAAACTTCTTTATAGTCCGGGTTGGGGGTGATGCCGGCTGCATAACCCACGGCGGTGCTATAGACACCCGGTGTTTCCCAGAATTTGCGCTCGGCACCCCAGAAACAGCCCAGACCGAACAGCGCCTTCTCCATGCCATCCGGGAACGGTTCCTGCAATCGATTGCCGTTGACGAAGTGCTTCTCCGGCACCGGCATCTTTTCATCGCGACCGGGCAAGGCCTCAGACGGGGTCGGGAGAGTTGGCATACGTCCTGCTCCAAACATTGCATTGTTCCTCTATCCGGAATGGTTCATGGTGTTGATGTAAAATGACCGGTCACGGATGCTGCCAATGAACTCACCGGGAACATTGTTAGCCCGCGACGATGGCCCTACTATGAGTGATTATAACGTTAGTTCTTTAACAGGGAAGACTGCATGAACCAGCCTGCCGCAAACACGCCACCGGATGCACTGTTATTACTCGGCACCCACTGCCCCCACTGCCAGACTGTGCTGCAGGGCCTCGCCAACCTGGTGAAGGCGGGCACCCTGGGAACCCTCAAGGTTGTCAACATAGAACAACGTATCGATATCGCACGGGAACTGGGTGTACGCAGCGTACCCTGGGTACGCATCGGATCGTTCGAACTGGAGGGCTTGCGTTCCGAACAGGAACTTGCGGAATGGGTCGCCCGGGCAGCTACCGCGTCCGGCACGACCGAGTGGCTGAACGAACTGCTGTCCAGCGGCAAGCTCGAACAGGTCCTGCAGCGAGTCAGGTCAGACCCCGTTGCCATGGATGCCCTGCTGGCACTGTTTACCGATCCGGACACACAACTGAACACGCGCATTGGCATCAGTGCGATCATGGAAGATTTACAGGGCAGCGAAGCACTCCATGCAATTGTTGAACAACTCGGCAAGCTGACACAGCATGAAGATGCACGCATCCGCGGCGATGCCTGTCACTACCTGGCATTATCCGCCAGCCCGAAGGCTGCCGGGTATATCAGGCCACTGCTGCAGGATGCTGATGCCGGGGTCAGGGATGTCGCACGTGAAAGTCTGGAAACGTAAACCGGCAAGGGTGTTACATCACGTTGTTGATGGCTGCATACTGACATACCCGGTTTGTGGCTAAACAGGTTTGAGCCTTCCCTGTTTTCATGAGCACAGTGTCTGCCTGGAGGGGTGTGCAACCTGCATGTCAAATTTAACGCTGATGTGGATTATTCCCTGCTGCAGAATTATTTGATTTTCCTGCCCGAACGCTTGATTTCACGCTGAATCAGCCAGGTTACCCAATTGGATAGTGAACGGTTATCAGCATCGGCAACCTTCCTGGCCTGCTTCTTCAATTCAGGATCGATGCGAACATTCAGAATCTTGTCTTTGGGCACGTCAACGTCACCAAAATAGCACGGAATTAATGTTCATATTAACGACTGTGAAGAACTTTGGCTATGGCTCTGTAATGCGTATATACTATGTAGTATAATTGTGTACAAAGCATACTACAGTGATTCAAGCCGGCAGCACACATGAACGAAACACCGCTAGACACATTGATTTTGGGTAGCAACTGATATGAATCTGGAAACCGCCCGTAACGAGATCATGAACCCCTCCAGGGTAAGCGCACAGGAGATCTTCATAGAGGCTGTCGCAATCGTTGCTGTCGCTGCAGTTACGCTCCTGTTGATACACTAAATCCGGTACCCCAAAGCAGCATGTCGTGTCTTTTGGCCGCACTGTAATAGCACGCTGGAATTCATCCCCTTGGCAGCAGGCCGTTACTGCCACAGCAACCTCGACCAACTGATGTAACATCCCCGCGTCACCGGAAACCACACCCGAACCGGTTAGAAACGATTACAAACCGGACCTGGTGCAATCACTGGCATGTTGCGCAGACAGTTGCTGGCAGAAGCCTGGTACTGGTAGTTATCGGCTAACGTTTGCAACGCTATTTATCAGGCTCATATTGGCCATGGCGGATGATGTCACCGGACATCAGGTAGACCACATCTTCGGCAATACTTGAAGCCAGGTCACCGACACGTTCAAGCTGCTTGCAGACGGACAACAAGAGAATACGCTGTTCAGCTTCATCGGGCTTTTCGTGGATAGCTTCCACTTGCTGCCTGAAGAGCTTCTTGTGCAACTCATCAACTTCATTGTCCATTTCAAAAACGCCGTTGGTCAGCATCTGGTCTGACTCAACAAACGACAGCAGACTGATGCGCAGCATCAGTCGCGCCTGCCTGGACATCACCAGAACATCTTTCGGAATTTCGATGTGTGGCAATTCAGCGAGGTCCAGCACGCGCCTCGCAATATTGGCAGCATGGTCACCTACCCGTTCGAGATCATGATTTATTTTCAATACCGAAACAATCTGACGCAGATCATCGGCGAGCGGTTGATGCAGTGCCAGCAGCTTCAGGCACTCCTCTTCAATTTCCACTTCAATCGCGTCCAGGTCAGCGTCGTTCTTTCTGACGCGCCTTGAAGCCATGACATCCCCTTGCACGAGGGCATCAATAGCGAGACTTAACTGATCTTCAATCTCTTCGCCGAAGGAGATCAGGTCCTCGATCAAACGATCAACTTCCCTGTGGAAGTGCAATGTCATCTGTGATCTCCGGAAGTGAGATTAGCCGAATCGACCGGTAATGTAATCACGCGTACGCGGATCCACCGGATTCTGGAAGATCTGCTCCGTGGTACCCACCTCGGCCATTACGCCCATATGGAAGAATCCGGTCTAGTGATCTTTACGGCAGGCATGGGTGCGATTCAGGCGTGGGAGAGGGGACACTGCAACAAAATTTGTAACCGTACCAGATTGCTACGGTAAAGTTAGATTTTGATTAGCTGCGAGCAATAAAAAAACCCCTGCAGTCAAACGACCGCAGGGGTTCTGATTAAAAGCCTGGCAGTGACCTACTTTCACATGGGAACTCCCACACTATCATCGGCGCTAAGCAGTTTCACTTCCGAGTTCGAGATGGGATCGGGTGGTTCCCACTTGCTAATGCC
>JBATFE010000235.1:0-11607 GCA_049664445.1 Gammaproteobacteria bacterium | reverse complement strand
GCTGAGAAGGTATTGCAGCGCCGGCAGATCCGGCAGGCGTCGCACCCACAGTACGGCCGGCCGCCATGCAGGCGGAACCCAGCCGGCAACCTCATCGACATGGCCGCGAAACAGCCGCCGCAATTCTTCCTCGATCTCATCACTGCTTTGCCCCGGGTCGAGCGTCCTCACCCAGGATTGCAGCGGTGTATGGCGGGCAAGTTGCAGGTAATTGGCAAAGTCACTGGTGCCCTGCAGGCTTCGCCAGAGGGCTTCATCCGGACGCGCACCATGACGCGCCTGCAACCGGACCTGGACATACGCAAAGCGGGCGCGTACTGACATAGTCAGTCAATCGGCCCGGGAGTTGTCGCTGCCGTCGGCGTCCGTCAGCCGTGCCGCCAATTCAGCAACGACACTCGCGACAACCGCGAGGCGCGGATCCTCACTGTCACGCACCTGTTCGGCGACAAGTGCCGTACGCTCGGCATTACGCAGATACTGTTGCAGCTGTTGCCGGGTGCGCTGCTGAATGAGCACAATGCGTTCATTGGTCCTGCCTGCAATGTGCCGTGCCTGCTGTGCCGCTTCATACAGGCTGGCGCGGGCTTCCTGCTGACAGGCATCAATAACCTGCTCAGCCGCCTGCTCAGCCGCCAGCACCTTGTTCATGGCCGCCTCGGCACTGTCCGCTGTTTGTGTCTGTTCCGGGTCGTCTGTCATGCCGTGCAGTCCTCGGTGGCAGCCGCTATTTGCCTGGCCTCCTGTAAGCATCATCCAGGGAAATACTGATTAATATGCAAAATCACCGCATTCAGCTAGGGCAATGTCTACCGGGTGCGCTCTGCACACAATGAAACGACAGCGTGTCTGTTCTTCCCGGCGCGCACAGCGCAGCCGGCATTGATTCATTGAATTGAACAGCGCTTCACACAGTAACCGTAGAGGAGAATACGTAAATATGGCGCTCAAGATCATGACATAGATCAAGTAGATATAGAGTTGTTCTGACTTGCCCGCAGTGGTGCCGGCATTGCCCATGTGGCGCCACAATCAGCGCTGGTCTTCCCTGGCACTGGCGCAGCGGATACAAAGTGTCGCTGCCGGATCCAGCGTCAAGCGCTCGATGGCGATGGGTTCATCACAGGCAAGGCAATAGCCATAGTCACCGGCCTCGATGCGCCGCAAGGCAGCGGCGATTTGTTGCAATTGAATTTCCCTGCGACGTCCCTGTTCCTGTGACATTGCCTGGCCCTGCAGGGCATCCATCCGCGACAGTCGCCCGACACTGGTCTGGTCCAGCACCACTATCTCCGCCGCAGACGCGGCGCCCGCTTTTAGTGCAGACACGTCCTGCTGCAGCTGCAGCAGCTGTTGCCTGAAAACGTCAATCTGCTTGTCATCCAACACGATATCTGCCTGTTCAATGCCTGGCTTGCGTCGAGAAACCCGTATGATCACCTGACGTACCATACACCTTTGATTATAATACCTTGATGAAAAACAGGCCGGGCACACTTCGATGACCCCGATTGACTCTCTGAAAGCAGTACTGCTGGCATTTGTCATCGTCTCGAGCCTGGCGGGCTGTGCGTCAACAGGCACCCTGCAAGGGGCCGATACAACAGACTACAAGGAACGGCTGCTAACAGAGACGGATGGCGCTGTACGGGTTTCTACCAGCGTGCTCTCAGCCAGCGAGTCATCGTCCATCTATGGGGCAGACCTGGCAAAGAAAGGCATTCAACCCGTCTGGATTGAGGTAGATAATCAAGACGACACCACCTACTGGCTGCTGTCACCGGGACTGGACCCGAATTTTTTTCCGGCCTCCGAAGCAGCTGACGCATTTGCTCCGGACATTAATAGCCGCACACACGGGGAGCTTGACCAGCACTTCCAGCAACTGGCCTTCAAAAATCCGATAACGCCGGGGTCCACGGTTTCGGGATTCATCCTCAGCAACCTGGATGAGGGCGTTAAAATGGTCGAGGTTGACCTGATCGCCAGTGACAAATTCAAGACCTTTTACTTTCTTACCGACGTGCCCGGCTTCCGCGCCGATTACCAGGAAAAGGAATTCGAACACAGCGCATACTATGCGCCCGATGAGGTAATCAACTATACCGATGACGCTGCTTTCAGGGCCGCTCTAGAGGCCCTGCCCTGCTGCGTCAGCAACAAGAAAGGCACGCGCCATGGTGACCCGCTCAACCTGGTGATCGTCGGCGGACTGGAGGATGCATTTCCCGCACTGGTACGACGCGGCTGGCACCCGACAGAGGCCACCTACTCCGGGTCAGTCAAAAAGATGATCACCTCGGTACTGTCCGGGGAACGTTACCGCTATTCCCCGGTCAGCCCGCTGTACCTGTATGGACGCCCGCAGGAACTCGCGCTGCAAAGGGCGCGCAACAGCATTCATCAGCGTAATCACCTGCGTCTCTGGCTAAGCCCTATGACTTACCATAACCAACAGGTGTGGGTCGGACAGATCAGCCGTGACATTGGCACCCGTCTGACGATCCATTCACCCTATCTGACCACACACAAGATCGATCCCGATGTTGATGAAGCCCTGATGGCGCTGATAGAGGACCTCGCCTATTCGCAGTTTCTATACAAGATCGGCCTGGTCAAGGGCGTCGGTGCAGCACCCCGGGACGCCCCACGCAGAAACCTGACCACCGACCCCTATTACACTAAAGGGTTCCGCGGCGTGCTGTTCTTTGCGGATCACCCCACTTCCCTTGCGGAGATCGAAATCCTGCCGTGGGAAGGAGAAACAGGCGGCTTTGTCGAGCAGGCAAGCAAGCGAGGTACGCCGTGAGAAATACAGGCGTAGCTGCAGCTGGCCTGCAAACCCGTTCAGGCGTCTCGCGCAGTGGTGCCGCTGTATTTGTTTCATGTTTGCTGTGCCTGGCACTGTGCGGCTGTGCAAGCTGGCAGGCGCCGGCAAGGATTGACGACAGCAGTTTGCGCGCGCGCGCGGTAACATCCACAAGCAGCGATGTTCAGGTCAGTGCTAGCGTGTTCAGTGCCGGGGACAACCAGCGATATTTTGGCGCCAATCTCAATGACTCGGGCATACAAACAGTCTGGGTAGAAATTGTGAATAACTCATCGCAGGTACTGTGGCTGCTCCGCGCCGGCACCGATCCTGACTATTTTTCGCCGCTGGAGGTCGCCTGGCCCTATCACAAGCCGCTGGCCCGAAGCAGCAACGAGAAAGTCGATGCCCATTTTGACAGCCTCACCATCGCCAGCATTATACCGGCGGGAGCAACACGCAGCGGTATTCTTTATACCAACCCGCACCGCGGCATACGGGTACTCAATATTGATTTGCTTGGCCAGCGATCAATCATCCCCTTCACCCTGTTCCCGCCGGTGCCCGATGAAGTGACCGGGGAGAGAATGGACGAACTTGAGACACTCATGGCCGCGTCACAGGAGAATGATTATCAGGATGAAGCGGCATTCCGGAAGGCGCTCGAGGACCTGCCCTGCTGTGCAACCGACGCGGGCTCTTCGGCCGACAGTGACCCGCTGAATATCGTTCTCGTCGGCGGCTTGTCCGATATCGGCGCGGCGCTGGTGCGCCGTGATTATCGTCAGCTACCGCAACCCCTGGACAAGACGCAACGGGTCTTCGGTCGGCCGCCCGATATTGTGCTGCGCAAGGCGGGACAAGGCGGCACTGCCCCAAACTGGCTGCGGCTGTGGGTAGCACCCCTGCGGTACCAGGGGCAACTCGTTGTGCTTGCCCAGGCCGGGCGGCCGGTAGGTGGTCGCTTCAGGACGGCGGCTGACAACAAGCCGGTATTGCACCCGGATGTTGATGAAACACGCAATCTTGTCATACAGGATTTGTTGTACTCAGGTGGCCTCGAAAAGTTCGGCTTTGTCGAGGGTGCGAACACGGTGACCGAAGCACAGCGGCGCAACCATGCGGGTGACATCAGTTACTACAGCGATGGCCTGCGTGCAGTACTGTTCTTCAGCACCCGGCCGTTTGGACTTGCAGACGTGGAATTCCTTGAATGGGTGCCCCTGCTCGAACGCTGGGCAGCCGAGGCCGCTGCACAAAATACAAACAATAAACCTGATGCTGAAGACAGGCACTGAGCAGCTGGTTAGCGGCTGTCTGCCGATATTTCCAGGTTGTCTGGCTGCCCTTGCAGTACTCATCCTGGGCGGCTGTGCATCAAAACCGCTGCTGCCCTACACCACGGACACCACGCCCCTGGTGCTGGTGCCGGCGGTTCAGTCCAGCGATCAGGACAGGCGCGGACGCTTTCGCGAGATCTTCTGTGCAGTGCTCGAGGCACGCGCAGACAGCGTGCCTGACTACCGTCCGTGCGAGGAAGCACTCGCCACGGTTGGCAACGAGCCACCTGGCAGCAGCAAACCCGTCAACCTGGGTCAGTCAACACGTCGACTGGTCACTGTCATTGTGCCCGGCCTTGGCTGGGACTGTTTCTCGGACTGGCTGGATATGAGACACACGGTTGCCGAACATATCGATCAGTTCGGCTATGAGATGGTCATCCTGGACGTTGACGGCCTCTCCAGCAGTACCAACAACGCACGCCAGATCCGCGACGCTATCATGGCAATGCCACGCGAGGGTACAGCGCCTGAGCTGATTCTTGTCGGCTATTCAAAGGGGGCAGCGGATATCCTCGAGGCTGTCGTCAACTACCCGGAAATCCAGGAGCGTATAGCCGCCGTGGTCAGTGCAGCCGGTGCGGTAGGCGGTTCACCGCTGGCAAACGATGCCGATCAGTCGCAGCTCAACCTGCTGCAGTACTTCCCGCAATCTGAATGTGAGCCGGGCGACGGGGGTGCACTGAACAGCCTGCGACCGGCAACGCGCAAGGCCTGGCTTGCTGAACACACCCTGCCGGACGGGATCGCCTATTATTCGCTGATAACCTTCCCGGAACCCGGGCGAATTTCATCAGTTCTGCACAGCAGCTACCGGAAGCTCGGGAAAGTGGACGCCCGCAACGACAGCCAGCTCATATTCTACGACCAGTTTATCCCGGGCAGCACGCTGGTTGCTTATCTGAATGCTGATCACCTGGCAGTGGCCGTGCCGATCGCACGCGCCCACAGCACGCTGGGCTCCACGTTTGTAAACAGGAATGACTATCCACGCGAGGCACTGTTCGAAGCATTACTGCGGTTCATCGAAGAGGATCTCCAGGATACCGCGAAGGCAAACTCGCATTGATACTAGCAGCCCGTGCAGGGTGCGTTCTGCGCACCGAAGTTCACATGCCTGCCGTTGACACAGGGTGCCGGAGTGCAACCTGCGGGTCGTGCAAGCACTGCTAACCCGAATTTCGCATATTAATCAGCGGTTGCCAGTTCATACGCATGGCGGGTATGGCCATCGCCCGCCGCAGCAAGCACTACCTTCAGGGCCACGCTTAGGTATAATCGCTGCCCCTTCAACCGCATTCCGCTATCGCGGGCACAGAATCCAACATGATTACCAAGCTCCGAAACATCGCCATTATCGCGCACGTCGACCATGGCAAGACTACCCTCGTCGACCAGCTCCTGAGCCAGTCCGGCACCCTCGGCGACCGTGCTGCCGCCCCCGAACGGATCATGGATTCCAGTGACCTGGAAAAGGAACGCGGCATCACCATCCTGTCCAAAAATACAGCCATCCGCTGGGGTGACTACCGTATCAACATCGTTGACACCCCCGGACATGCCGACTTTGGTGGCGAGGTGGAGCGGGTACTGTCGATGGTGGATTCCGTGCTGCTGCTGGTCGACGCCGTGGAAGGTCCGATGCCGCAAACACGGTTTGTCACCCAGAAGGCATTTGACCTGGGCCTGAAACCGATTGTCGTCATTAACAAGGTCGACCGTCCGGGTTCACGTCCCCACTGGGTTCTCGATCAGACCTTTGACCTCTTCGACCGCATCGGCGCAACCGATGAACAGCTCGATTTCCCGGTGATCTATGCCTCGGCACTGCAGGGATACGCCAGCACTGAAGCCGACCACCACAGTGAAGACATGACGCCCCTGTTTGAAGCAATCGTTGAACATGTTGCTGCGCCACAGGTGGACCCGGACGCACCGTTCCAGTTGCAGGTCATTACACTGGACTACAGCAGTTATGTCGGTGTCATCGGCATCGGCCGCATCTCGCGCGGCAAACTGAGGACCAATATGCCGGTGATACTGGTAGACCGTGACGGCAAGCAGCGTAATGCACGGGTTGGCCAGGTGTTCGGTTTCCTGGGACTGGAACGTATCGAGGTTGCCGAGGCACAGGCCGGCGATATCATCGCCTTTACCGGTATCGATAAGCTGGGCATATCCGACACCCTCTGTGATCCGTCCTGTGTCGAGGCACTCCCTGCCCTCTCCGTGGACGAACCGACCGTCAGCATGACCTTCCAGGTGAACAACTCCCCGTTCGCCGGCAAGGACGGTAAATACATTACCTCGCGCAACATCCATGAACGCCTGCAACGCGAGTTGATTCACAATGTGGCCTTGCGGGTGGAAGACACCGGCGACCCTGACAAATTCAAGGTATCCGGTCGCGGCGAACTGCACCTCGCAATACTGATCGAGACCATGCGGCGGGAAGGCTTCGAGCTTGGCGTATCAAGACCCGAGGTGATAATCCGCGAAATCGACGGCATACAACAGGAACCCTACGAGCAGGTCACCGTTGACATCGAGGATATCCACCAGGGCACCATCATGGAAAAACTCGGTGAACGCGGCGGCGAACTCACGGACATGGTACCGGACGGCAAGGGTCGGGTACGGCTGGACTATGTCATGCCGTCACGTGGTCTGATCGGTTTTCGTACCGAATTTCTTACCGGCACCCAGGGGACCGGATTGATCTACAGCGTGTTCTTGCACTACGGTCCCATAAAAGCGGGCGAGTACGGCCAGCGCACCAACGGTGTGCTCATCGCCAATGGTGCCGGCAAGGCACTGGGCTACGCCCTCTTCAATCTGCAGGAGCGCGGCCGCCTGTTCATTGGCCACGGCGAGGAAGTCTATGAAGGTGCCCTTATCGGCATTCATACACGCAACAACGATCTGGTGGTGAACCCGCTGAAAGGGAAACAGTTGACCAATATTCGCGCCGCCGGCACGGATGAAAATATCCAGCTGTCGCCGCCGATTCGCATGAGCCTGGAACAGGCACTGGAATTCATTGATGACGATGAACTGGTAGAAGTCACACCGAACCACATTCGGCTGCGCAAGAAACAGCTGCTGGAGCATGAACGCAAGCGCTCGGCACGCAGCGCCTCCACCTGATTCCCGAATAAAACAAAATCATTCTTCCCGCCACCGGTCGGTGGTGGTGCCACCTCACGCATTATTCCCTATATATAGTATGGATTATAATTACCCTATACATTATATGGTGTTTGTATTTATATTGATTTAATACATGGGGTTATAAATTATTTCATTGACATTTGTATGGTTATTTATTAACGTTCAGTCAACGGAGACCGGCCAGGCAAGGAAGCCAAAAACGGCTACGTAAATACGCTTTCAGGTAGTTGCTTTACAAGCCAAATGGAGGAACAGACAGATGCACATCACAGATATGGTAATGCACGTTGATAACTTTCTGGGCGAAAACACCCGGCGGAATATAGAGAAGGCCCTCACCGCCAAGAAGGGCGTTATCCATGCTCATTTCAATGAAAGACGCCCGCATCTAATGCTGGTTTCCTATGACACTGACCGCACTTCATCGTTTGAAGTACTTGCACAAATGATGGTGCAACAGGTACGCGTCGAACGCGTCGGTTAGCTTTCCGAAACCTTTTCGCGCTTCTCTCGCACGATACCGGCGACCACGTGTCGCCGTTTTTTTACCTGTTGCAGGATACCCCCCTCTCCCTGGCCCTCTCGGCAAGTGCTCCATGCGTTGCCCTACCACCTACATCCATGTAGGCGTCCCTGGGGGAGAGGGGATAAAACATACTACTCTGCAGCCGTAAATCCTGACGTCAGCAGCGATGTCAGGGAATGCACGACGGCCTCAAGTTCATACTCCAGATAAGGCTTTGCAGGGACCCTGCCCCATACCGGTGCTGGCCAGGCGGCATCGGTGCGATAACGGGCGATATGGTGCAGGTGCAACTGCGGCACAACATTTCCGAGCGCCGCAATGTTGAGCTTGTCGGGGCTGAAGGCAGATTCCATCGCAAGGGATAGCAGCGAAGATTCACGTAGCAGTTGTTGCTGGTCGGTTTCGCTCAGCTGGTGTATTTCAGAAATATCATCACGGTCTGGCACCAGGATACACCAGGGGTAATTGGCGTCACGCATCAGCAACAAATGGCACAGCGTAAACTTCCCGAGTAGCAGGCAGTCTTGCATCAATTGTGGATTGATTGTCGCCAAGTCAATCTCCCGGTAATCTTTCGGTCATTCGAAAAAGCATTATTCAGCCACGGAATCCACGGAAGAACACGGAAATATTTCCTGAAGGTTTTTTATTTTTTCGTGTTCTTCCGTGGATTCCGTGGCAATAGTTCTGATCTTGATTAATTTGACCAGGTTATCAGGCCGGTTCCAGTTCCGTTTCCACCGGCTGCCGCGCTTCAGGCTGCTGTTTCGCTGTCTCGTCCTTGGCCCCCTCCGGAAGCGCCTCGCCACCGAGCGCCTCGACTAAAACCGGCAGGAAGGCTGCCAGCTCCAGCACCATCAGGGAAAAGTCCAGGTCGAAGCGGCTGATCGGGTCATCTGCCTCGGTATCACTTTCCTCTTCCTTGATAATGTCCTCAAAACGCAGACGCTTGATTGACAGGTCTTCATGCAGCACACAGGAAAGTCGTTCTTTCCAGTGCAGTGCCAGCTTCACGGCCTGCTTGCCGTTGTTGATGTGGTTACGGACTTCTCCGGCACCAAGGTCCTGCTTCTTGCAGCTGATAATACCGCCATGAGGGTCAGGATGTTTAAGCTCGCATTCATCACCCAGTTCAAAATCATGCGGCAAACGCTCACCACCCAGCCAGCGTGTCATCAGGCCTGACAGTGACTGCCGCAGTTTCACTGGTGTGGCCGGAAAGCGGCCCAGCGTGCTGCGCAGTTGCCCGATGAGGGTCTCGGCCCTGGCCGGCGAGGCACTGTCAACAATCAACAAGCCGTTACGCGTATCGATATAGGCAAACTGGTTGCTGATGCGGCTTAACGCACGCGGCAACAGGTCGACGATAATCTCTTCCTTCATGCGCAGCTTTTCACGCCGGTAGATCTCGCGCCCCTCGGAGGATTCGATGTCAGTCACCTTGTCCTCCAGCAGTTGCCTGACAACCCCGGCCGGTATGATCTTTTCCTCCTTGCGCGCGCAGATCATTACATAGCCATTCGCGGCATGTACCAGCTGCCGGCCATGACGACCCAGTGGTGGCGCCCAGCCATAGGTCAGCATATCCATGCTGTTACAACCCTTGAACGCATCCTTGCGGAGGCGTTCATCGAGCGCTTCCGGCGATAAATCAAACGACTGTCCGAGACGGTATAACTGGAGATTCCTGAACCACATTGATGTCTGTCCCTCAATAAAAAGGCCCCTTGTTACAAGGGGCCCTGAAAACCAATAAAAAAACCAGGCTCAGCTCATCTTGCCTGCGTAGTCTGCAATGCCCGGGTTGTCAGTCACACCGACCAGTGTCGGGTAGTTGATCTTCGGCAAGCGCAGCACATTGTCCTCGCCCTTGTTATCCAGGATGTAGCCCCTGACGACATCCCACATCAGCGGACCGTCCGGGGTACGGTTGACCGACGCCCACCCCGCAACGGTATATCTTGCTTCCATATCCAGCGGCTTGCCGTTATCCAGTGTGATATTGGAGATACGTTCCCCCAGCTTTTTCGAGGGGTCAATGGTGTAATCCAGCCCGCCGATGCGCACCATGTCGCCACCGGACTGCAAATACGGGTCCGGATCGAAGAGGTTATCGGCCACACTCTCGAAGATGGTCTTCAGGTCCGCGCCCGACATTTCGGTGACGTAGGTCTCGCCGTAGGTCATGGAACACTGGGTCATGACATCCTCCATGGTGATCCACTTACCTGCCAGCGTCGTCGTTCCCCAGCGCACACCGGCGGACATGGAAACGTCGGCACCGAATTCGTGTCGCAGGGCATTACACAGCACCTGGTCCCAGGTCCCCATGAAATTGCCACGCCGGTACAGCAAGCGGTCGGCAATCGCCAGTTTCTCACCGAGGATTTCCTCGTAGGTCTTGCCAACGCGCTTCTTGTTATAAAAATAGGCCGGCGAACGGCTTTCGATGATCTTGTCTGTGTAGACCGTCTGCCGCATCTGCTTGATGTAGGCGCTCATCTCCTTGTCTTCCGGCAACCAGTCCGTGATAACCGGCAGCATCTTGTAGTGCATATTGACCTTGCCACCGTCAAAACCAAAATCCATGACACCTACATACTTGCCATTCGAGCCGGCATTTGTCACCAGGCAGGTATGTCCCTCGACATTCTTGATCTCCAGTGGCTTGGGTACGCCATCATGCGTATGGCCGCCGAAGACAGCATTCAGTCCCGGAACACGCTCGGCCATCTTGATATCGACATCCATGCCGTTATGCGACAACAGGACCACGGCATCCGGCTTTTCATGCTCACGGATATCCTTGACCAGCTCTATCATGTCATCCTCGCGCAGCCCAAAGGACCAGTCGGGAAAGAACTCCTGCGGATTGGCATTAGCGGTACGCGGGAAGGCCTGACCGACAATGCATATGCGCGCACCGTTGATCTCCTTGATGACATAGGGCCGGAAGGCATAGCCCGCGTCCTCGTCATACAAGCCACGGCCATCGTATTTCTCCGTCATGGCCGCATACTCGTCGCCAAACAGGGCATCTTCCTTGATACGAACGTTCTGGCCGATGAAATCGCCCTTGAACAGGCTGACGTTGCTCAGCACTTCATTTTCCCGATAGGTGAATTCCCAGTGTCCGACCATGACATCGAGGCCAAGAAGATTCGAGGCCTCCACCATATCGACGCCACGCGTCCACAAGGAAGTGCCTGAGCCCTGCCACAGGTCACCACCGTCCAGGGTGATGGTGTTCTGCTTGCCACCAGCCTGCTCGCGCAGGCTGTCCAGCAATGTCTTGATATGGGCATAACCGCCGGTGCGACCGTATTGCTGTGCCGCATTTTCAAAATCGAGATAGGTGTAGGCATATGACTCGGGCGTATCCGGACTCAGGCCAGCTGCCGCCAGCATCTTTTTACCTACAATATGAGGCGTCCGTCCAAAGGCATCGCCAACGCCCAGATTGACATTCGGTTCACGGAAATACACCGGCTGCAGCTGGCCATGCACATCGGTGATATGCAGGATACGCGCCGTCCCCTGCATCGGCAGGTCATAAAATCCTTTGGGTGCGCCACCGGCCACGGCCGCAGGTGGGCTGGCGAGGGGTGCGGCGGCGGTCGACTCACCTTTACTGCATGCAACCAGACCGGGCACGGTCGCGGCCGCTGCACCAATCCCCATAATTTTCAGAAATTCACGACGGTCAATGAAGGGCATAATTCACCTGAATTGTTTTGTTTAAGGTAGGGGGCGATTACTAT
>JBATFE010000234.1:0-15769 GCA_049664445.1 Gammaproteobacteria bacterium | reverse complement strand
ATGTCCGAACCGGGCAGAACACGGTTCAGGTGAAACACCACCTTGAACGGAAAGCGGGCGAACGGATGGTTCAGGTCCACATGCATCGTCTCTTCGTCCAGTACCGTAATCCTCGCTGGCTCGATGGCCTCGCGTCTTATTGCCTGGGTGCCGTGAAAAAATCCTTGCGGATAATACCTGCCAAGACGCGGCTCAACATCGAGACCACGACGATGGCTGCGGTCGAATCCGGATGGGCTGCCCGCAACTTCTCGAGCAGCATCCCAGCAGCCAGTCACCTCTCCGACAGACAACGCCGCCTCTGCAGAATCTCCGGCTCGCATCCCGATAATCCTCGAACCGATTGCTGCGGGTAAAAAGTCTGATTCACGCCAGACACTGAATTTTTCGATGTGCGTTTGATCTTCATGTTCTGCCCGACCGTCGGACCATAGCAGTGTAAATGTCACTGCTGCCAGCCCCTGACTATCGAGTACCTTGTCTTCCTCAGCGTTTTGAATGCTGGTAGCGTTCATGCAGATTTCCTCGGCTAATGGTGACTTGTCGCGTCAAGCGGGTTTACGTGCCTCAAGTGAATGCAGAGAGCGACTGTATTGATGTTGCCTCGCCTTGCGGACGGTGGTCCGGTTGCAAAGATCACACTGTCAGGGGTTGTGCTCATGGATACCCCGTCTAGCTTGTGGCACCGGCAGCCTGCGCACATGTTCGGGATTTCGCCAGCTCGGCCTCGAGACGACCGCGGTCAAAGTCAGCGCTGGTTTCAGGCCAGCCCGCAGCATGTTGCAGGATCCGCGCAGCCTGCAAAGCTGCATGCGCTGCAGCGTCATTCAGTGCCGGAATATAGTCAAATCGTTCACCACCGGCCTGCAGAAAACTGTCTCGCCCCTGCATGGCAATTTCTTCCAGCGTCTCCAGACAGTCACTGGCAAAGCCCGGGCAAACAACCGTCAGATGCTTCACCCCTTCCGCGGGTAATTCCTCGAGGCGTTTTGCCACGTAGGGCTGCAGCCATGCCGCCCGCCCGAAGCGCGACTGAAAAGCCATTTCCCAGTGTTGTTCCGCAAGGCCGAGTTCTTCTGCAATCAAGCGCGCGGTTTTGTGACAATGGCAGTAGTAGGGGTCGCCCGCATTCAGCGTGGCCTTGGGCATGCCATGAAACGAAATGAGTAATTTATCACCGCTACCGTGGGTTTCACGGTGTGCGCGAATTGAATCGGCAACGGTCTGTATGTAGCGCGGGTCATCATGATACGCGCTCATGAAGCGCAGCTCGGGCACCCAGCGCCAGCGACCCAGGCTGGCGAATACTGCATCGGCAACCGAACCGGTCGTCGCGCCCGAGTATTGAGGATACAGCGGTAATATCAGAAGACGTTCGGCGCCTTGTGCCTGCAGCTTCATCAGCACCTTGTCGATGGCAGGCTCGCCATAACGCATGGCAAGTTCAACTGAAACCGGCCCATGCACAAGGTGTTCCAGTTCTTGCTGTACCTTCGCCGCAAGCGCCTCGGAAAAGGCACGCAGTGGTGAACCTGCATCCGTCCAGACACTCGCATAGGCGTGTGCGGATTTTTTCGGACGCACCCGCAGGATGATTCCGTGCAGAATGATTTTCCAGACCAGTCGCGGGATTTCGACCACACGCGGGTCGGACAGGAATTCACCCAGGTAGCGCCGCACTGCCTCAGGCGTAGGAAATTCCGGCGTACCCAGATTGACAAGAACCACCCCCAGCCGCGGCATGCGCCCGTGCTCAAATTCTCTCTGTCCCTGGTATCTGGGTTTCATCAAGTCCTGTCTCCGTAAAGTGTATGTGTTGTGAATGCTTGTACAAATTGATGTACAAGTCAATATAATTTGTACATTACTTATACATGACAAACTTAAACCTCAAGACCTGTTTAGTGAACAGCAGACCTGGAGGATCGGCAACATGATTGCTACAACACTCGATCCTATCTCGCTGAACGATGTTACCGATACAGAGAATGCGCCATACCTGGTCGAAGGTGAAGGCCAAAAAGCCCTGAAGATTTATTTCGAAGGAGATTTTCAGTCCCGGGACCGGGTGAAAGCAGAAGCGGGAACGGCCATGATCAAAAAGGCCGGCCGCGCTGGTATAAACAGCCAGGGGTAGTAGATAAAATATTCAGGGAAAGGGCTGCAACATTGCGGGTTTCCCTGTTTCGACACCCGGGGCCGATTCTCGCCCCATGATGTTCCCGGAGGGAACATCATGGCTAATCAGCTTCAATCACATCTGTTACCAATGGCGATCAAGCTCAGGGCTTCGGGGTGACAGGAATGGATATTGTTGATGTGGCCTTGGCCTGGGGTTTGGAGCCCGCGTCAGAGCAGTAGATATTTGGCGAGGTGCCCTCTGTACTGACATAGGAGATCAGGCATTCCTTGCGGTTGGCCCGATCGATAATCTTGCGCACGATCAGATCCCCTTCCCGTAACATGTTGCTCTGTACCACCCCACCCTGACCTCCCGATTGACTGTTGTAGCATATCAGCTTGGGTGCGGTACCACCGGTAGAGACGTAGGCGACCAGGCAGGTTTTGGTACTGTCCTTGTCCACTACCCGGTAAATATCGAGATCACCCTCATGCAGGTGCCCGTTTCGCACCAGGTCATCCGTGGCGGATTTTCTGCTCTTGTAGCAGTCGATGGAAGGTGAAGTCCCCGGTGTGGCCACGTAGGCGACCAGGCAGGATACGTCGTTGAGGGTATCCTTCATTTTACGTACTATCAGCTGTTTTTCCTTGAAGTGCCCGACCTGATTGATATTGGAAGCAAATCCGGAAACGGCATCATAACAATTCATCACCGGACTCGTGCCGGTGGTTCGAATATAAAATGCCAGGCAAATCTTGCTGCTTTCCAGGTCAGTAACAGTGCGCACAATGAGATCACTCTCGCGCATTTGACCCGTTTGCACCAGGAGCGTGGATTGATAGGCTTCTGCCAGACAGATGAATGGCAGCCCCAGGATCATTAATATAAACAGTCTTTTCATTATTAACCCCCGAACCGGTTTTTATAAACACCACACATTCAAAGTGCAAACTGACTTACGGCACTTCCCAAAAATACCCGACTAGCGGTCTCTGTTACACTGTTATACAGGTACAGAGCCAATGATCAACCTGGCAGGGAAATTTTTCCCGGCACCTGTAACCAGAGCAGCTTTTTACAAGATTATCATGCAATATAGTTGTAAATCATACAATATGGTTGTATATATTATTCTTAAAGTAGCTAAATATAATGAAAAAAGCAGTGCGGCTATCAGTATAGCCGGCTAACGTACAAGGGTGGCCAATTTGCAGTAATGCACGGTCATCCAAGCCGACAGATATTGCTCTAGACTCTACCAAATACAGGTTTGTGCTACATAACGATAAGCGTGAGGTAACCGTACAATGAATCGGAAAAAAATCATTTCAGCAGTGACAGGAACTGTCCTTGGCATCGGAATTCTCGCTGCGACGAACGTCGCGCAAGCCTTCAACATGGGCAACATGATGAACCCGGGTGAGTGGTTCGATGATGATGATGACTATTACCGCTATGGCCGCGGTGGTTACGGGGGCTATGGTCCCTATGGCGGCTATGGACCCTACGGCGGCGGTTGGGGTGGGCCGTATGGCGGATACGGTTATCCCGGTTACGGCGGTTACGGCGGTTACGGCGGTTATGGACAACCAAGCACCATCGTTGTGAACCCGTCAAGTGGCGCGGACCGGAACCCTCCCCCTCCCCCACCAAGGCTGCCGGAATAGGATAGCGCAGACTTTATCTGGAGATGCAGGCCGGGAAACCGGCCTGCATGGCAATAGCGGTGGCAAATTCTGGCCGGTCAGTCAGCTCCGGATACAACGACTTGCTGGTGAATGTGCCGGCCATGAAAAAAGCTGCTAAAGCCATTTCTTCTTTCTGAAATAAACCAGCAATATAGCGGGGATCGTAACGAACGCGACCCACAGCACCGGGTATGCCCATTTCCATTTGAGTTCGGGCATATACTCAAAGTTCATGCCGTAGATGCCCGCCAGGAAGGTTAAAGGTATGAAAATTGAGGCGAATACGGTCAGCACCTTCATCACCTCGTTCATTTTGTTGCTAACATTGGATATGTAGATTTCCAGCAGGCCTGACAATATATCCCGGTATGATTCAATCGATTCTATGACGCGTATTGCATGGTCTGACACGTCCCTGAGGTATATATGCGTCTTTTCCTGAATCAGTGCGGATTCGCTACGAAGCATGCCAGCCATCAATTCCCTGACTGGAGAAACATGTCTTCTTATACCGATTATTTCCCTTTTAAGCCTTTGTATCGCATTCAGCGTATCTCGCGTTGGCTCAGAGGACAATAAATTCTCTTCAAGAGAAGTGATGGCGTTATCCAGCGAGTCTATTAGAATAAAGTTTTGATCGACAACAGCATCCAGAATCGCGTACATAAGATAATCTGCCCCCAGACTCCTGAAACGACCCTTGCTGGTTCTGATTCTCTGCTGTACGGGGCGAAAAAAATCATCGGTTTTTTCCTTGAATAAAAAAACAAAATTCCTTAAAACCAGAAGACTTATCTGTTCGTAGTTGACAGTGAAGCTTTCATCTTCTGACAGCAAACAGTTGAGCACAATATACAGATGATCATCATATTCCTCGAATTTGGGCCGCTGGTGAGTATTCAGAATATCCTCGAGTACCAGTTGGTGTATATCGAATAGTGTCCCGATGCTTTCGATAATATCGACGTTTGCAAGTCCCTCGATAATCACCCATGTGACGGTATTACTCTCCTTGTATTTAAGAATTTCATCGATTGATTGAATCTGCTGCTCTTCGATGTTTTCCTTGCTGTAATCAATCACTGACATTCTGGTTACGGTTTCCACAACATCACCCACATGAACAAGCGACCCGGGCGGCAAACCGGCCTTTTCCGAGATTTTTCTTAATGACTCCATAATTTGTTCCTGTCTGGTAACAGCCTCTCGATCATTGACCTGACTGCAGGTAAACGGCCATCTGGCAATGTTTACGTGACTCTATACGCACGCCTTTACGCTGTCATTAGCAAAATTGTGCCACAATAAAGAGCCATGAACAGCGGAAACATGACCAACCTCTTCGGACAGTTCGGCCTGGACTCTGGCCCGGATGCTGCTTGTTGTCGTGCCTGTAAAGGAAGTCTGCGTGGATTCACGCTCTCGATGTACAAAATTTCACAATCATTCCTGGCTATCGTGCTGCGCTGGACTTTTTCAGGCGCCAGATACAGCATGATTCAGGAATTTACCACCCGCGTAGCTATAGATGCAGCTAAACTCGGGCTAGAGTCATGTATTAGAAACAGCCTTCGTCGCGGAATCAAATAAACCATGCTGGTTCGCTTTTGGGGTACACGAGGATCATTGGCGAAACCGGGGCCAGGCACTGTCCGCTACGGTGGCAACACGTCCTGTGTCGAGGTGCGCTCGGCCGCCGGTACACTGCTCGTTATTGATTGCGGAACCGGGGCCCATGACCTTGGCCAGGCGCTGCTGGCGGGACCCGTTCAACCGCTACGCGGTCACCTGTTAATCAGCCACACGCACTGGGATCACATTCAGGGAATTCCGTTCTTTGCGCCGTTGTTCGTACCCGAAAATGAATGGGACATATACGCACCGCATAGTCTGGACCAGTCGATCCGGGATACACTCGCGGGGCAGATGCAGTACACCTATTTTCCTGTGACGCTTGAAGCACTCGGCGCCAAGATCAGGTATCACGACCTTGTGGAGGGCACGTTCCAGGTGGGCGACATCACCGTTCGTTCTCGCTACCTTAATCACCCGGCGTTGACACTGGGCTACCGGCTGGAAGCCGACGGTGTTTCCATCGTCTATTCATGCGATCACGAACCCTTTTCCCACCAGCCCGCTGCGGACAAGGCAGGTATCAGTGACCAGGATCGTCGACATGCAGATTTTCTGCGTAATGCTGATCTTGTCATTCATGATGCCCAGTACACCGCGAAGGAATATGCAAACAAGATCGGGTGGGGCCACAGCACGGCCGAGTTCGCAGTCGATATCTGCAATGCAGTCGGGGTAAAAAAGCTGGCGTTGACCCACCATGATCCAATGCGGGATGACGATGCTGTCGATCAGATCATCGCTGCCATGAGAGACAGATTGAGCACCTCCGGATCGTCACTTCACGTATTCGCGGCAGCAGAAGGCGAGACACTTGAACTGGAATCCGCCCACGATTCAGCGGCAGCGCACAGCGCCACAGACTTTTCTGCGGTCACACCGATCAGCACCGCAATTTCTGAACATTCAATATATCTGGGTGCCACGGATGATCAAACAGCCGGGCTGATCAGGGACGCGGCAGCCGCCGAGAATGTGCGCCTCATGTCAGGGACAAGCACGAAGACTGCGCTGCAAGTCATGGCAACAGATCGACCATCGCTGGTAATCGTGGATCAGCAATCAAAGGCTGATGATGCTGTTGAAATATGCAGGGCTGTAAAAAAAGCAGATCTTCAGGCGACAGTGCAGACATCTATTGTAGTACTCACTGACAGGGAACACACAGACTCGGAGCTGGCAGAGTTTGATGCCGACTGGATGATAAAGCCTTTTTCGCATGAGTATGCACGCACACGATTGCGCGCCAGTATCCTGCAAACCACTTGCCGATGGATACGCGCAAGGTTGCCGGAAAACGAAGCGGCGCGTCTTGCAGCTCTCGATGCACTGGAGATCCTGGACAGCGCCCCGGAAGAACGCTTTGATCGCATAATCAGAATAGCCTCGCAAGCCTTTGATGTCCCGATCGCACTTGTCAGTCTCGTCGACCGCGACCGGCAGTGGTTCAAATCCTGTATTGGTCTGGATGCGAAAGAGACTCCGCGTGACATGGCATTCTGCGCTCATGCGATCCTGAATGATGAGGTGCTGATTGTCCCCGACGCCTTCCAGGATCCGCGTTTCGCCGACAATCCGCTGGTCACCGGCGAGCCTCACGTTCGCTTCTATGCCGGTTGTCCTCTAAAACTACCCGACGGGAACCTGGTGGGCACCCTGTGCCTCATTGACACACGACCGCGCCAGCTGGACGATGCCAGGATAAACCTGTTGCGAGATCTCGGAAAACTGGCCGAGACTGAGCTTTCGCGAAGAGCCCGGCCAGCAATGGATTGAACGAATCCTCCGGAGATTGATAGCGGTTCGAATGAGTAACTACGCTCGGTGCCTTATTTTGGTGACGCACAAAAACAAGAGCTCACAGATATAAGTGTATGGCCTTGATTAAATGACGAGCCCGGAGAGATGATTCGGGCCTCCCCCCCTTGGGGTCCGCCGTCGCTTTCGTCATTTCAGGCACAGCGGTTAATCGTCCTTGTGTTTTCTCAAGGCGCTGGCATGACAGCGTGCTGCCGGGAACTGACGGGGTCCTGATGGATGGTGACATGCGCAGTAGGAAAGGCCGCACAAATCGCCTCGACTACCTCGTCGCCAATGCTGTGTGCTGCCTTGAGCGACAAGTCTTCGTCAAGTTCGAGGTGCAGTTGCACAAACTTGGTAGCACCTGACTGACGGGTACGCAGGTCATGCACACCACAAACCTGTGCATGCGTCTGTACAACTTGCAGTATCCCTTGTCTTTCTTCCTCTGGCAGTTCCCTGTCCATCAACAGATGAAAAGCGTCGTGGGCAATCTGCCAGGCGCTGTAGAGTATGTAGGCAGCGATACCGATGGCAAAAATCGAATCGCTCGATTCCCAGCCAAAAGACACAAACAACAGGGCAGCGATGATGCTGACATTCGTCAGCACATCAGTCATGTAATGCAGGGAATCGGCGCGGATCGCCATGGAACCTGTGCGACGAACGACATAACGCTGTATGGCAAGCAGGACCAGGGTAGCCACAATTGCAAATATCATGACAGCAATACCAACCAGCATCGCTTCGATGGGACGGGGATGCAGCATCCGGTCGATGGCATGCATAACCAGGAACACGGCCGAACCTGCAATAAATGCAGCCTGGGCCAGCCCCGCCAGCGATTCAGCCTTGCCATGACCGAATCTGTGCTCGTCATCCGCCGGCGTCAGGGAATAGCGCACTGCAAAGAAGTTGATCAATGACGCGGCTGCGTCCATGAGTGAGTCAATCAGCGACGCCAGTACACTGACCGAACCCGTCAGCAGCCAGGCCACAAGTTTTACGGCAATCAGCACGCCGGCAGTCGCCACCGATGCGGTTGTCGCCAGTGTCAACAGTCGCGCACGATCATGATTGCCAGGGGTTTCAGGCATCGGCTTTACAGGCAGCATAACAATACCCGTGTTTGGTACTATGTTGGCTCATCAATTAACACATGCTCCGCCGTGTCCCTGTGCCCGCTGCTGATGCCCCGCTCGTGCAGTGCTTCGATAAAGCGTTCGGTGACATCGCTGGACAACAGGCGCTCGAGGCGTACATCAACCACATAGGCCTTGATCACCAGGCGCAGCAGAAAGCCGAAGTCATAACGAGCTTCCAGAGTGACGCTGACCGGCTTTCTGAGGTATGTATAGGGTGAGGCAACGGCGGCCTCCATGGCCAGCGAGCGGGCCTCCTGAATCGGTATTGTGCGCGGCAAGTCGATGTTAATCACGACCATTTCGGAAAGCTCGCCGCTGTTCGCATTGGCGACGGCATTCTCGAGCACCGCCGAATTCGGCACCATGATGACATTATCATCGAGCGTGTGCAGCCATGTGACACTGAGATCAAGCCGGATCACCTCGCCATAATGACCACCGAAGTGCACCATGTCGCCGACACGAAACGGCGGATTGAATATCATCATCACACCGGCGAGCAGGTTGCGTACCCCGCCTTGCGCCGCCAGACCGACAGCCAGGCCCAGGGAACCGAGCACGGCAAACACAATCGTCTGTGGCGGCTTGATGAGACCGAATATGATGTAGGCAATGGCCATGAACCACATGAAAATGCGGATGACTGGATAAACCTGCCCCATCTGCAGGCGATAGCGCGGGAAGCGCTTGATGAGTTGCTGCAATCCGGCGTGCAGGATGCGCAATAGCAGCCAGGCAATGACGACTACCAGGGCGACCTGCAACAGCCGGGAGATCGAAAACAGCTCGACGAGTTCGACGATGACGTCCTCTTGCATCCCTGGCCTCCTAGTACAGGTAGTTTGCGTTGGCGAGGTAACTGCCAATCACGTTGGAATACTGCGGCACGAGATGGTATTCCGGTTCAGCAGTGGTTTCGTGCTTGTCGAGCAGACACTGGCGGTAGAGACGTTCCAGTAGCAGCCAGCTCTCATCGCGACTGCAACGGAACACCGCGCGGTGGTCATCGATGGTCAGTTGGCCGTGCGCCGCCACTTCCGCCAGGGTAAACAGTTCCTCGCTGATCAGCTGCTTGAGTATACTGAAATCCGGTGGTACGACAGGCTGCAACTCCAGCTGCCGGCTTTCATCATGAACCAGCACGGAACCCAGAAAGTAGAAAAATGCATAGTCAGGCTTGCCGTTAGACAGTTTGTAGAGTGTCGATGACTGTCGTGCAAGCAGCGTCGGTTGCTGTACGCTTTCGCCAGTCGACCCGGCGCTCAGCGCGAAGCCCGACGCCTGCAGGCGGTTTGTCAGGCATTGGCCCAGCTCCAGCTCGCTGAACAGGGGCAGTTCGACACGGTCGGCGAAATAACGGTCGGCGCGGTAGACATAGACCAGGCGTCGCCAGGCATATTCCTGGCAGCCCAGCACCCAGAGGTGACGTTGTTGTGTGGCTACCATGACAGCCCCGAAAATACGTATTGCCTCGTTGGCCCCCATGATGCGGCAGGCGAGAAAATGACCGTTATCAATCACAAATACGCTCGGGGGGAGCCCGTTAATGTATTCAACCAGTTCTTCGACTGACCCGACAGACGGCTCGCCACCGACAACGGCGCCAAGCATTAACAGGGTGTCATTGATGTCGTATGGCCTGTGCGTCAGTTTGCAGTAATTGCAGGATTCACTGTCAGCAACCCGCGTCGGCAGTTGCTGCAGGAAAGAGCTGATACCACAGCCCTGTAGCCCGGTGACAGCGACCATAGAGCTGTGCCCGGCGCGCCACATTTCGAGCGCTGCCAGCAAGCGGTTCGACTGTTCCTCGCGGCCGACAAAGCGCGTATCGCCTGCCGCCAGCGGCTCGGTCGAGAAGGCCTGCAGCAGGGCTTCCGGCAGCGCCAGCTCCGCATAGTGGCGGGTCCGGCGCGCAGTCTGCGCGAGGCACAGGTCGGCGTGGACCTTGACCGGTTCGGCCTGCTCATGTGCCTGGCGTCCAGGCAGCCTGGATAGCTGTCGATACAGGCGGGTAACTGTCGCCGCTGCCGTGGTCAGGAAATTTGTTTGCGCAGTATTAGTCATGGGAAGTTGATTCTGGACCTTGCCGCCACCGATGATACGATATACGGCAAAATGAAAAAGTTATTCCAGTCCAGGGCTGGAATTTGTTCCGGGAAGATAGTCGCGCCACCATAGTCGACAAAATCCAGGTACTCTTCCATGACATCAATTGCCTCGGTATTTTCTTGCGCCCAAACAGGGCACGCCGCGAGAGACAGAGCGATCGATAGAACCATGAAGATCCTGGACATTGGGCAAATCACCGGGTTGTTGTGTAACTACCGGTAGTGCTGATGTTAGCGGAATGCTGTCCAAACAAGCATGTGATCCGCGAATTATTTCCTGGGATATTGTACTTAACATCAGCCCTGCCGGGTGACATCACAGAGCTTGCGCATTTCAAGCGGAACATTCGGCGGGCATTCGCCACAGCGTTCGTTACCGGGCACTGCATAATCAATCTTTGCCGGATAGGCAAGGTCCAGAGCATTCATGATGGCTACAAACTCCTCCAGAGTCTTGCCGCCACCCAGCCGTGCATTGCCCTCCTTCTCCTGAGCAATGGTCGACACATGTTTATGCTGGTAATCATGGCCCGGATAGACCAGGGTGTCATCGGGCAGTGTGAAGAGCTTGTCGTGGATGGACCGATACAAAGCCCCGGCATCGCCACTCTGGAAATCGGTCCTCCCGCAGCCATCAATCAGCAGCGCATCCCCGGTAAACACCCGCCGTGTATCACCCTGCTCCAGCAGATAACTGTGATGTGTTGAGGTATGCCCGGGAGTGTACAAGGGATGCAGGATCACACTGCCAACCATAAACGGCTTGCCCTCTTCGAGGTCAACATCGGTACAGGGCAGCTGGTCCTTTGCAGGACCGGCAATCCGAGACCCTGCGAGGTGCTTTAACTTCAGCGCCCCCGTCAGATGATCGGCGTGCACATGAGTCTCCAGTGTATAAGCCAGTTCCAGGCCCAGTTCACCAATAACCGCCAGGTTGCTTTCCGCCGTTTCCACAACCGGATCGATGAGCACCGCCTTACCGGACTCCGTATCGCCCAGTAAATAGGTATAGGTCGATGACTCTGGTTCAAATAACTGTCGAAATATCATCATGCACGACTCCTTCGGCTTGATTGGCTCCCTGAATCACACACAGTGCCAGATGCCGGCAAGACATCAGGTCATACACGGTTGTCCTGCCATCCGCAGCCATTCTACCCCGTCTATCCTCTGGAACAACTGTATCGCATTTAACCGCTCGTGAGGATAAGCTTTGATTGCGTCAAGACAGTGTGTACACGATCTGATTAATTGAGAGAAATCCCATGACAGAAATTCGCCGACACGATATGGGGGCAAACGGACGGTGCATCTGCCCCAAATGTGATGAAACCATTCTCCATCGTGATGGCGTCCGATGTCGAGATGAGCGATGTCCGGTTTGCGGAGCGAGGATGCTTAGGGAAGGCTCCCATCACCATCAACTCTTGCAACAGAAAAAAGCAAAAAAGGAAAGTGGCGCAAACGATTCATAGCACGACACCCGACTTCGGGCACGCGCCATCATCCTCATGTGCGCGCACTAACCGATGCATTAAGCGATGAACAATTTCACCTGGAGCATCACATGCGGGGTAGCAATGCGCGCCTTTGCCTTGGTGGGAGGCGTGTCGCCGGTTATCAGCGAGCAAACGCTTCAACGGATCATTCTTCCGCTAGTTGCGAATTCGTAGTAGCCGGGATGGGTTATACTCAGGCCAGGTGAACAGGCGAGGCATCGACCTCGTAGGGCCAGTCGCGGATACCGCCGGTCATGGACAGTGCCTTGATATTGCGCTCGCGCAGCAGAAATGCGCCGGCCTTGCTGCGGCGACCGCTGCGGCAGTAAACGATGTAAGTCGCTTCCGGGTCGAGCTGATGAATATCCCAGCGTAACCGGTCCAGCGGTATCAGCCTGGCGCCGGGGATCCGGGACTCTTCGTATTCCAGGTCGTAACGGCAATCGAGCCAACGGGCCTCCCCCCGGGTGATCATTTCCAGCGCCCACTCTGCACTGATCTCCTCGACCAGATTGGATTTTATCAGTTCATCAAAATCAGCTTTGCCGAGAACAAGCAAGGTACCCGGTGTTGTCATGGTGACCGTGGCGTTTCGGTAGGCATCCTGCAACAGCGCCTCTTCCCCGAAGGCGTCGCCCGGCCCGAGTTTTGCCACACAACTGGTCTCATCGGTGAACGGGTCCGTGCGCATGACCTCGGCCTCGCCAGTATCGATGAGGTAATAGCAATCGCCTTTATCCCCTTCCCTGACGACGGTCTCCCCGGCCTGCACTGCTTGCGGGTACATACGCCTGAAGACTTCCCTGGCATTCTCGAGCGGAACCTCGTGGAAGATTGTGATGCGCTTGACGAGATCCATGCGGCGCTTCAGTTCGGGGTCATTTTCCATGTCCTTTGCGAAATGCTGGCTCCAGCCGAGCAGCACATCGATGCTGTCCGCGTTGACCTGGATGTAGCGGACATCGGTCAGTGCCCGGGCCCGTATATTGTTTGCAGCACCCAGGAACCCGAAGCTCTCCTCCTTTTCCGCCGCCTTGATCAACCAGGTATAGCTCTGGTCATTGCCGCCCTCGACCGTCCAGGAACGCTGGGCCTCAAGCTCACCCTCGACCACAATGATATGGTCGTGCATCACGTCGCTTTCCCTGATGATGATTTCACCGGCTTGCGCCGTACTGATGCCACTCTGTTCCAGCAGGCTGGTCAGCTGTTGTGTCGACAGTGGGCCCAGTAAGCGGGTCATGCGTAGTCGCCTTGCGAGTGCTTCCATGGTTACTTCCTCTCGGTCAGGATTGAGTGTGCTCAGTTGCCCCACCTCAGGGGGGCCACCCGGGCGATTGGGATAAATCAGGCTCTTCATCGGGTGATCGAACCCTTGCTGGATGATATGGTCTGCGCCAAATGCATCCAGACAACCGGATTGCTCCAGCACCCTGTGCACGTTGCTTCTGGTCACATAGATATAGATTTCATCGCCCTGGCTGGCACGACTGCTCGCCTCGGCAGCCAGCATCATGGCGCCCGGTACGTCCAGGTAGGTCAGATGGTCGGTTCTCAGCAACAGGATATTGTTGTCATCCTTCTCGCCGAGTCGGGACAAGGCACGTTCAACGTGCCGTACAGAACCGAAGAACAGGTTGCCATCGATGGTCACCACGCTGACCGGGCGGCCGTCGCGGGCGGTGTGTGTTTCAATCAGGATGTTGGGTACCGAGGCATACCACAGGTACACCACAAGGGAAAGCAGCAAGCCGATGAACACACCGACGGTCAGGCCGAGGCCCAGCGCGGCCATGAAGGTGAGCACAAAGATGGCCGTTTCCTGCCGGGTGCGCAGGATCTTGCGGGTGCCCTTCAGATCGATCAGTCCGTATCCCACCAGGATCAGTGCGCCTGCCACTGCCGCCATAGGGATGTAGGCAATCACCCGGCTCCCCGCAAACACGATCAATGCCAGAAACACGGAGGCATACAAGGCTGCCATGGGCGTGCGTGCGCCGGCATCGTAGTGTGCCGCGCTGCGGTTGAAGGAACCGGAGCTGGCAAAGCTCGACAGGAAAGGCGCCAGGACATTGGAAATGCCCTGCCCGATGATTTCCTGGTTGGTGTCGATGTGCTGGCCTGACTTCTCCGCCAGGGAGCGGGAAATAACCACGGTCTGCATCAGCCCGAGAAAGGCAATGGCAAAGGCACTGCCAAGCAGTTCGCGCAGAACGTACATGGATTCCAGGTCAAAACGCGGTGCCGAGAGAGGCAGCAGGGATATAGACAGATTACCGATCAGTTCGATCTGCGTGGTGGCGGAACCATACAACAGGTTCAGCACGCTGGCGGCGAGCAGCCCGACGAACACGGCGATCACCAGGGCATAGCGCTTCCAGTAACGCCGTGCGAGCAAACCGGAAAGCACGGTGATGACACCCACGCCAAGCGCGTAGCCATTGGCACGCGGGATATCGTGCACGACCTGATAGATGCGAACGAAGAACGGCTCGCCCAGGTTGGACAGCACCCCCAGCAGGGCGCTGCCGGCAGACACGATGATGATCAGGGCCACTGCCAGTATGATGGCGCTGATGACGGTCTGTGAAATGAAGTCCAGCACAGCCCCCAGCCTGAGCAGGCCGAGGGCAAGCTGAATGACGCCGACCATCAGGGTCAATGCCAGCACATAGCCGATGTAATATTCATTGCCGACGCTGGCAAACGGTGCAACCGCCCAGGCAATCAGCACACAGACGGCCGTGTTGGGCCCGGACAGGGTATGCCAGGAAGAACCCCACAGGGAGGCGAAGATGACGGGGAAGATACTGGTATAGATGCCGTATTCCGGCGGCATACCCGCCAGCGTGGCCAACGCGATGGACTGTGGCAGAATCAGTATCGCGCCGATCACGCCCGCCTCGATGTCCGGGCGGAAGGTATCTCGTTTGACGGCCGGCAACCATTGCAGGAAGGGCAGCAGCGTGGACGTGAACACGGTTCTGAGAGCCGCCACGCTCATCAGTCAAATAGCCCCTTGAGCAGTCCTTTCCTCGGATCGAATGGCCGGATCTGCCGGTTGATGTAGGCGGCGACATCGAGCGCTTCCTGGTCAGTGAGCGACCAGGGCTGTCCGAGCGGCATGTTGGCCTTGATGAAACCGGCCAGCAGGGCATTATTGGCCATGCCCGCCCCCTTGTTGTAGGAATCCGTGCCCCATAGAGGCGGCCAGGTATAGCCGCCACCCGCCTGCTTCTTCACACCCGCACCCTTGGCACCATGACAGCTCGCGCATTTTGCCTTGTAGATATCCTTACCGCGCGTCGGGCTTGGGTCACTACCGGTCCTGACCACCTGCGGGTAGCCCCGTCCCGGCATGTCCACGCCGATGGGGACACCCCTGGAAAGGAAATGGATGTAGGAAACCAGTGCGCGCAGTTCGGGGGCATCCAGTGCCGGCGCAAAGCCATTCAAGCTGAAACGGAAACACTGCTGGATGCGTTCTTCCAGCGAGT
This sequence comes from Gammaproteobacteria bacterium, assembly GCA_049664445.1. GTDB lineage: Bacteria > Pseudomonadota > Gammaproteobacteria > UBA9214 > UBA9214 > UBA9214. Next base: position 278 of record JBATFE010000234.1, on the reverse strand, counting down.
TGCTGCGGTCCGTTTTTTCCTGGTAGGCCGGGTACATGCCGCAGGCGGCCCACATGAGGGCTGCATTGTATTGTGGCTCGCACCATGTTTGTTCAGGAGAACGAAGGGATGGGTGCGGATATCTTTGTGACGATCGATTCACCTCATCACGGTGTACAGTTGAGTCCGTTCCTTGATTGGGCTACCGAATTCATTGACTCGGTAGCTGGCCGTCAGATGTATTATGGAGACGATGCCTATTTCGAGCACTACGACTGGTTGCGCTCAGTTGAAAATAG